>NZ_PIZT01000024.1:0-61083 GCF_002834115.1 Methylomonas sp. Kb3
GGAACCAGCCGGCAACGTTGCCATGACCACGGACTTCGCCGTCGATGGAGATGTTGTTGTCGTCGTAGAAGGCGATCAGTTTACCCAGTTTCATGGAGCCGGCCAGGGAGCAGGCTTCGTGGGAGATACCTTCCATCAAGCAACCGTCACCCAGGAATACGTAGGTGTGGTGGTCGACGATGTCGTGACCGGGACGGTTGAATTGGCCGGCCAGGGTGCGTTCGGCCAAGGCGAAACCGACGGCATTGGTGATGCCTTGTCCCAAGGGCCCTGTGGTGGTTTCCACACCTTCGGTGTAACCGTATTCAGGATGACCCGGGGTTTGCGAGTGCAGTTGGCGGAACTGTTTCAGTTCTTCGATCGGCAGGTTGTAGCCAGCCAAGTGCAGCAAGGAATAAATCAGCATGGAGCCGTGACCGTTGGACAGGATGAAGCGGTCGCGGTTGGGCCATTTGGGGTTGCTGGGGTTGTGTTGCAGAAAATCATTCCACAATACTTCTGCGATGTCGGCCATCCCCATCGGGGCTCCGGGGTGACCGGAGTTGGCTTTCTGTACGGCGTCCATGCTAAGTGCGCGGATGGCGTTCGCTAAGTCTCGGCGCGANTAATTCTCCTTTGAATCTGGTAGTGCGAGCCGGCTCGTGATCGGCCGTGCCCGGTAAAAACTGGGGGTTATAACGAACGAAAGGACGAGTGGCGCTAACCACCCGTCCTTATATTTCCTAACAAATAGGAATTGACAAAGCTGGTTTATGCAGCAGCAGCGTCAACCAGTTCGCGGATTTCGCGAGCAGCTGTTGCTGGGCATGGTGCGCCATAGATAGCAGCACCAACCACGATGATGTTAGCGCCAGCTTCAACGACTTGTTGAACAGTCGCTTGTTTGATACCGCCAGCAACAGAAATACGTACGCCCAAGCCCAAACGAGCGATGTCGTTCAAGTCGCCAAATGGGGTTTGGCCTGCCGCTTGTGCATCCAAACCGGTGTGAATACCGACGATTTGCGCGCCCAATTTAACAGACTCTCTCGCGCACTCGGCTTTGTCAGCCACGTTGATCAAGTCGATTTGGGTTTCGGCAGCGTGTTTTTTTGCTGCTTTGATAACGCCAGCGATAGTAGCCAAACCGGATACGCCCAACACGGTGCAGATGTCTGCGCCTGCAGCGTAGAAAGCGCCTGCTTCGTATTCGCCGGCGTCCATGGTTTTCAGGTCAACCAACAACAATTTGTCTGGGTAACGTTGTCTCAGTTCTTTAACCAGGTTGATACCGTTGTATTTAATGCAAGGAGTGCCGATTTCAAAAATATCGACATAAGGCGCTACTTTATCAGCCAATTCGACAGTTTGGTTGAAATCCAGTGAATCCAACGCCATTTGAATTAATGGTCTTGCCATATTTATGTGCTCCGATTGTTATAGTTACAGTTATTGTTTTAAGACCCACCCCCCAACCAAACACCATTTTCAGGTCTTTAAGTCGAGAGCGCCGCAAGCCTTTGTCGATGGGCATTTTTCGCGAGTGCGGCAACTCTAAATCAGAATAAGGCACCCTGTCAATTGAAGACCGACTATTTACCCGGCAAAAACCCTGTATTTAGTCGAGACCGATAAAAACTTAACCGCCCAGACCCGTCCAAGGCTTGAATAGCCCTGTCGCGTCCACCCCAAACATATCCAGAATTCGCCCCACCCCCTCATCAACCATTGCCCGCACGGAATCGGTCTTGTTGTAAAAAGCCGGCATCGGCGGATAGATAACCCCGCCCATTTCCGTAACGCTGGCCATATTGCGGATATGCGCCAAATTTAACGGGGTCTCGCGGGGCACCAGCACCGTTTTGCGGCGCTCTTTCAACGCCACGTCCGCCGCTCTGGAAATCAAGTTATCGCCAAACCCATGCGCTACCGCCGCCAGCGTCTTCATCGAACACGGCGCAATCACCACGCCTTCGGTCTTGAAAGAGCCGCTGGCAATACAGGAAGCAATATCGTTTATGCCATGCGTAACATCCGCCAGTTCATACAAAGCAGCCCGATCCATATCTAGTTCGTATTTCAGGTTAACCAAACCGGCGGACGATACCACCAGATGCGTTTCCCATTCGTCTTGCTCTCGCAATATTTGCAGCATCCTGACGCCGTAAATAGCCCCGGTAGCACCGGTCATGCCGATGACCAGTCGTTTTTTATTGCTCATAATGCCCTTGTCTACGCTAAAAGCCTGGCCATTTCATCGGTCGCGGATACTAACGCATCGATCATTTCGTCGCCCCGCGCAATGTGGCCGGCATTAGGCAGCACTACGAAACGAGATTGCGGTAAGGCCTGACGCAGGCGCCAACCGGCTTCTATAGGACAGGTCAAATCGTTTCTGCCGTGAATGATGATAGTTGGTATCGACTGTAACGCCGCACAGTTTTCCAGGATTTGATTTTCGCGGATGAAATAATCATGGATGGCATAAGACAATTCCATTTTTACTTGCCGTAGCATTTGCTCGCTAACCGACTCCATACTTTCCAGATAGTCATTCCCCAGCGCCACTTGCCCGCTCCAGGCTTGCCATTGTTGAGCAGCACGTTTAGCCACATCCTGATCGGCACCAAAAATCGCCTCCACCAATCGCTCCAGGACATTGGCATCCGGCAAATTGGGCAAAGCATCCAGCAAGATCTGCCAGCGTTCGGGGTAGATTTTATTGACGCCGTTACCCAGAAACCACTCCATATCGGCCTGCCGCGCTAAAAACACGCCGCGCAAGATCATAGCCAACACCTTTGTCGGATGCTGCTGAGCATAAAGCAAAGCCAACGTACCACCCCAGGAACCGCCGAATAACAACCAACTATCAATCCGTAATTGCGTGCGGATACGCTCCATATCGGCCAGCAAATCCTGAGTGGTATTGCCTTGCAATTCACCAAACGGCTCGGATAATCCGCAGCCACGCTGATCCATCAGGATAATGTGGTAACGCTCGGGATCGAAAAAACGCCGATGATCCGGCTTGGTGCCGGAACACGGGCCGCCATGCAAAAAAATCGCCGGAATACCGGCCGGATTGCCGGATTGCTCGACATAGACGCGATGCTCGCTATCGGTTTCCAGAAAAAAGGCATGAAACGGCGAAATGTCCGGATAGAGGGTTTTCATTGATTTTCATCCATAAAAAAAGGGAAGGCTGTGACACCTTCCCTTTTGCGTGCTAACTAAGTGTCAACTTAGAATTTGAAACCCACGTAGCCGCCAGCATTGAAACCGTCGGTAGGTGTACCGTCCAGTTTGCTGGTTGAGTAGTGGTAACGCACGTCAGTACCCAATACGATGCCTCTGTAAAGATCGTATTCAGCACCAGCGCCGAAGTTCAAACCGGCATTCAACACAGAAACCGCGTTGGACGGAACGCCCAGAATGTTGATGTCAAGACCGACAGGGATAATCCATGGGCGCAATTTGCTGTCGTGCATGAATTTAATTTTTGGAGATGCATTGATTCTCAAGCGAGCGTCTGTTGCTCTTGGAGAAGCGCCATTAACCCTTACAGCACCAGTACCGCCTTCTGATACAGGAACCACAACAGTGCCATCAGTCAAAGTATTAGGTCCTGATCCGTACTGAGCATATTCAATACCCAACTCGATGGCGAAAGAAGTATCGTCCATCAAGCCGAACAAATCATTATTAACATTGAAATCAAACGCACCACCAAAGTAGTAGCCTTCGTTGTTTCTGTTGTTCGATAAAAAAGCACCATCTGTCAATACGTTGGTGTTACCTCTGGCATGATCCAGCGCTGACCAACCGCCACGAACCGCTACCAAGTTATCTTTGGCAGACGCTTGCGCAGGAGTTGACTTAACAGACGCCATCCATTGATCCAACTCTTGAACTTTTGCATTCGCAGCAGTGGAGCTGGCAGATGAAGATTTAACGCGGCTCAATTCAGCTTGCATGGCTTGCATTTGCTCGGCCATTTGTTGCATTTGCGCTTCCAGAGCTTCGGTTTTTCTGGCGGCCGCGTCAGCGACGCGCTCGGCACTGGAACCGGCAGCTTGGGCTTGTGGGGCAATGAATGCTCCAGCCATTGTTAAAGACGCTGCGGCAACACCCAGCGCTAATTTGCTTTTAGTAAAACTCATTGTTGTTCCCCCCAAGGGTAATTATTGTTAAGACTGAATAGCTTTAAAGCAACACAGGATTTCTTCACGTGGGCAATAATAGCAGCAAAACACTAGCCTTACAAGTTTTAAGTCTATTTTTTTTACTCAAAAAATTTGTTTTATATCAATAAGATACAAATACTTTGTAAACTATAATCCATATTTGTCAAAAATTAACAACAGCCATTTGCTTTTTCACACACCCATGGACAATCGGCAAACCCTATCAAAATAAGCCGCCTTCGTGTTACCTTAAAAAAGCCTTCTTACACCCGTTTTCCTCGGCATTTGCATGACCACACACCTGGATATTCTGATCATCGGCGGCGGTATCAGCGGCCTATTAGCCGCTCGCGAACTGCGCCTGGCTGGCCGCGACGTCACCATCCTCGACAAATCCAAACCGGGCCAGGAATCCTCATGGGCCGGCGGCGGCATTTTGCTGCCGATTTATCCCTGGCGCCAAGCCGCAGCGATCTCTGATTTGGCGGTCAACAGCTTAAAAAAATACCCGGCCTTAAGCCGGGAACTGCTCGCCGCGACCGGTATCGATCCTGAATGGTATGACTGCGGCATGCTGATCTGCAAAAACCCGGACTACGCACAAGCCATACAATGGTGTGAGCAGTACCACATCGACTACCAGCCGGCCGCAACGGCCTTGACCGAGCCGTTTACCAGCGATCTCGACCAACCGCTATGGCTGCCGGGAATTGCCCAAGCCCGCAATCCCAGATTATTAAAATCGCTCCACGCTTACTTAATACAATCCGGCGCGAAATTTCTGGATAGTACCGAAATTCGCAAGATCGGCATCGCCAACCACCGAGTTGAGCGCATTGACACCAACAACGGTACCTACACCGCTCAGCACCTAATCGTCAGCGCCGGCGCCTGGACCACCGATTTAATGCGGGATTTATTACCGGATTGGCCGGTAGACTTGCAAATCAAGCCGGTCAGAGGACAAATGCTGCTGTTCGATGCCACGCCAACTACCTTGCCTTATATGGTGCTGGATGGCGATCAATATTTGATCCCGCGCCGTGACGGCAAAATCCTGGCGGGCAGCACCGTGGAGCAAGCCGGCTTTCACAAGGTCACCACAGAAGACGCCAAGCAACAGCTTTACCAATTCGCCACCGAATTACTGCCGACCTTGAAAACCTATCCCGTTTGCCATCATTGGGCCGGCCTGCGCCCAGGCAGCCCGCAAGGCATACCTACGGTTGGACAACATCCCGAAATTGAGAATCTCAGCATCAATGCCGGCCATTTTAGAAACGGCTTGGTGATGGGACCGGCTTCCGCAAAGCTGTTGGCGGACCTGATTTTGCAGCGCCCCACCGAAATAGACCCGACCCCGTATTCGCTAACTCGAGCAACCGCGCCATGAACCTTTATCCTTTGCTACGCCCCTTACTGTTCTCCCTGGACCCGGAAACCGCGCATCATGTCACGCTGGATTTGTTAAAACTGGCCCAGCGCAGCGGCTTGTCGGTTTTGAGCAAACCCAAAGTCAGCGACAAGCCGGTCGAAGTGATGGGCTTGAATTTCAAAAACCCGCTTGGCTTGGCTGCCGGCCTGGATAAAAACGGCGATTACATTGATGCGTTGGCCGAGTTGGGTTTTGGCTTTATCGAAATCGGGACTGTTACGCCGCGCCCGCAACCCGGCAACCCCAAACCGCGCCTGTTCCGCCTGCCGGAACACCAGGCCATCATTAACCGCATGGGTTTTAACAACCTGGGTATCGATCATTTGCTGGAACAAGTCGGCACCTGCCGGTATCGCGGCATTTTGGGCATTAATATTGGCAAGAACGCCGATACGCCATTGGAAAACGCGACTGAAGATTATTTGATTGGCTTGCGCAAAAGCTACGCGGCGGCGAGCTATATCACGATCAACATTTCCTCGCCCAACACCAAGAATTTGCGCCAACTGCAGCAAGGGGACGAGATCAAGCAATTGCTCAGCGCTTTGAAGGAAGAACAACTGACGTTGCAAGCGGCACAGGGCAAGTACACGCCCATCGCGGTAAAAATCGCGCCGGATTTAACGGATGAAGAAATCCGCCACATCGCGGCATTGCTGGTGGAATTTGGTATGGACGGAGTGATTGCCACCCACACGACCATCGCCCGCGATAAAATCCAAGGGCATATCCACGCCAACGAAGCCGGCGGCTTGAGCGGCGCGCCGGTTAAAGACAGTTCGACTCGGGTGGTGAAAGCCTTGGCGACGGAATTGAACGGCAAACTACCGATTATCGCGGCCGGCGGCATTCTCAGCAGCGCGGACGCTCAGGAAAAACTCGCCGCGGGCGCCAGCCTGGTGCAAATTTATAGCGGCTTGATCTATAAAGGCCCGGCGTTGATTGAAGAGATATTGAGCGCTATCTGACAGCCAAAGGGTACGCGGTGCGTACCCTGCCAAGCTACGTTGCTTCCGACTTAATTTCTAATCTTGTACCCGGTCTTAAATACCCACCAGACAAAAATCAAACACACGGTCAGAAAACCAAAGGTCATGGCTATGCTCATGGCAACATCCACGTCGGCCATGCCGTAAAAGCTCCAGCGAAAGCAGCTGATCAAATACACCACCGGATTAAACAAGGTGACTTTCTGCCACAAGGGCGGCAGCATATTGATCGAATAGAACGCGCCGCCCAGGAAAGTTAGCGGAGTCACCACCAACATCGGCACCACCTGCAGCTTCTGAAAACTGTCGGCCCACAGGCCGATAATGAAGCCGAACAAGCTAAAGGTCACGGCCGTCAGCAGCAAAAAGCCGATCATCCACAGCGGATGGGCAATCTCGTAGGGCACAAATAGGCGGGCGGTTCCCAGAATTAGCAGACCCAACAGCACCGACTTGGTCGCCGCCGCGCCCACATAACCCAGCAGCACTTCGATCCAGGACACCGGCGCCGACAGCAGTTCGTAAATCGTGCCTGCCCACTTGGGCATGTAAATACCGAACGAAGCGTTGGAGATGCTTTCGTTGAGCAGATTCAGCATCACGAGGCCGGGGATGATGAAGGCCCCGTAGCTCACGCTGTCAATGTCGCCCATCCGCGAACCGATGGCTTTGCCAAAGACAATGAAGTACAGCGAGGTGGTCAGCACCGGCGCGGCGATGCTTTGCGCCAGCGTGCGAAAGGTGCGGGCCATTTCGAAGCGGTAAATGGCGCGAATGCCGTAGATGTTCATGATTGCGTCCCTTGGGATTGGTGAACCAGGCTGACGAAAATATCTTCCAGCGAGCTTTCGCTGGAGCTGAGGTCTTTGAAATCGATCCCGTGTTCGCTTAGCCGGCGCAGTAGTTCGGCAATGCCAGTCTCCTCTTCCTGGGTATCAAAGCTGTAGACCAGGCGTTCGCCGTCTTCTGTCAGCGTCAACGCCCAGGCGTCAAGCTCGGCCGGAATCTCGGACATGGGCTGACGCAAGGTCAGCGTCAGCTGCTTCTTGCCGAGCTTGCGCATCAGCACGGCTTTGTCTTCCACGATGATCAGTTCGCCTTTATTGATGACGCCGATGCGGTCCGCCATATCTTCGGCTTCTTCGATGTAATGCGTAGTCAGAATGATGGTGGTGCCGTTGGCGCGCAGCTCGCGCACCATCCGCCACATGTCGTGGCGCAACTCCACATCGACACCGGCGCTCGGCTCATCCAGAAACAATATTGTCGGCTCATGCGCCAGGGCTTTGGCGATCAGCACCCGGCGTTTCATACCACCGGAAAGCGACATGATTTTCGCGTCGCGCTTGTCCCATAACGATAAATCCCGCAGCACTTTTTCTACATAAACAGGATTGGGCGGCTTGCCGAATAATCCGCGACTGAAACTAACCGTGGCCCATACCGACTCGAAGGCGTCGGTATGCAATTCCTGCGGCACTAGGCCAATGGCGGCGCGCACGGCGCGGTAGTCTCGGACGGTGTCGTGGCCGTCGGCGATGATGGTGCCGGCACTGGCGTTGACGATGCCGCAAATGACGCCGATTAACGTGGTTTTGCCTGCGCCATTGGCACCGAGCAAAGCAAATATTTCACCGCGCCGGATGTCCAGGTTGATATTTTTCAATGCCTGAAAACCGCCGGCATAGGTCTTGTTGACCCCGCGTATGGAAATAATAGGGTCGTTATTCATGGACAATACGCGATTAAGGGTTGCCGATAAGATTTAGTCATGTGGTTTCCTGTGGGCAAAAATTGATATGACTTTCGTTGATGTTGCTATTGCTTGTCGCGGCTAGCGATCGATTCATTGTCGATCCCACTCACCAATGAATCAACTGTCCAGCCGCCGCCAAACGCCCGGTACAACGATACCATCGCCACGCCGACCGCCGTTTCGGCTTTGGCGCGTTCGTCGCTCACAGACAGTTTGCTGCGTTGGGCATCCAAAACGGCCAAATAATTCCCTGCGCCGCGACTATACAAGGTATCGACCAGCCGGTAGGCTTTTTCCGCAGAAGCTTCCGCTTCAGTCAATTTTCCCAAGCTATCGGTGGCGGAACGATGGGCGACGAAGGCGTTTTCGACGTCTTCCAAAGCCAGCAAAAAAGTCTTCTCGTAATTAGCCGCGACTTGCTCCAGCCGGGCATCGGCGGCGGTAATCTGGGCGCGGATGCGTCCGGCGTTGAATATGGGCGCCGAAAGCCCCGAGCCGAGCGCATAAACGCTATCGGCCAGACTCGGAAAACCGCCGACCGCAATCGCGCCTAGACCGCCACTCGCCGACAAAACGATCTTGGGATAAAGATCGGCCCGCGCCGAACCTAGGCTGGCCGCCGCCGCGCTGACTTCGGTTTGCGCCAAACGCAGATCCGGCCGTTGCGCGAGCAAATCGGCCGGCAGTAGCTTGGGCATGATCGGCGTTTGTTTCGGCAACGGGCCGACAGCGGCCAGCCGCGTTCCCAGGCTTTCCGGCGGCTCGCCCAGCAACACGCCCAAACGATGGATCAGGTTTTGCTCGGCGTTGACCAATGTCGGCAGAGTCGCTTCGGTACTCTGTAACAGCGTTTGCTGGCGGGCAAGGTCCGCCTCGTTAGCCAGTCCGGCTTTAACAAATACCTGTACCGTCCTCAACCGCTCGCGCTGCAAGGCGATATTGTTTTGCAGAATGCCGGTGCGTTGCTGCACGCCGCGCAGTTCCAGATAATTGGTCGCCACCTGGGCCAACAGGCCGACTTGCGCCGCATGCAAGCCTTCCTGGCTGCCTTCGGCTTGCGCGGCAGCGGCTTCCGCTTCCAAATGCCGGCCACCAAACACGTCGATTTCCCAACGCGCCGCCAGTCCGCCGCTGACGGCATCGGCGGTCGGCGTAATCAATTTGATGCCTTGCCCGTCCGGCACGCCGACGATGCGGTCGATGCGTTTTTCCCGGCCGCCGGACAGCGAGAAATCCAGACTGGGATACAGCGCCGCTTCGGCAACGGTGACCATGGCGTTGGCTTCGCGGACGCGAGCGGTGGCTATTTTCAGATCGTGGTTGGCGGCCAAAGCCTTGTCTATCAATTCGTCCAGCAAGGGATCTTTGAAACCTTGCCACCAAGTCTTTAGGTCCACCGTTTCGGCGGTTTGAGTATTGGGTGCGTGTTGCCAGGTTGCCGGGCTGTTGAGTGCTACTTGGTCGCCGACGCGGGTTGGTGTACAAGCGATTAGACCAACCAAGGATAGAATGGCTAGCGGTGTTAAATATCGGTTATTCATCGTAAAACTCCGTGGGCGCCGTAGGGTACGCAATGCGTACCCTACGGCTATTTTTTCTCCCCTCTTTGGAAAAGAGGGGCTGGAGGAGATTTTTCAAATAAATCCCCCTCGATCCCCCTTTGTCAAAGGGGGAAGTGTCGTTGATTCGATAGCGTTGCCATTAGCTGAGGGCTTTAACACCTCCGTCCTTGCGCTCTACCCTGAACCACGCCGCATACAGCGCCGGCAGGAAGAACACCGTCGACACAGTTGCCACCGTCAGCCCGCCCATGATGGCGATGGCCTGCGGGCCGAAGAAGTCGTTGCGCGACAATGGAATCATCGCCAGGATCGCCGCTGCCGCGGTCAGCATGATCGGCCGGAAACGCCGCACCGTCGATTCGACGATGGCCGACCAGGTGTCGAGCCCCGACTGTTCGTCCTGATCGATCTGATCCACTAAAATCACCGAGTTGCGCATGATCATGCCGGCCAGCGCCAGGATGCCGAGCAGCGCCATAAAGCCGAACGGTGCCCCGAACAGCAGTAAGGCGAAGGCGGCGCCGATCACGCCCAGCGGCGCGGTGCTGAACACCATGAAAGTCCTGGACAGGTTCTGCAACTGCATCATCAACAAGATCAGCGTGACGATCAGCACCAGCGGAATCCAGATCAGAATCGACTTCTGCGCGGTCCAGGCGTCTTCCTTGGTGCCGCCGGTCTCGATGAAATAACCGGCCGGCAGACTGTCTTGTATCGGTTTAAGTTTCGGGATGATTTGCGCCGACACGTCGGGAGCCAGCATGCCGTCGACCACGTCGGCGCGCACCGAAATGGTGGGGAAGCGGTTGCGCCGCCAGCGCACGCCGTCTTCGAACACGGTCTCGAATTTGACGAACTGCGACAGCGCTACCGACTTGCCATTAGCGGTGCGCACCGCGACGTCCGGCAATTCATCGGCAGCGGTGCGCAATTCGGGACTAGCCCGCCAGACGATGTCGATCAATTTATCCTGCTCGCGCAACTGCCCGACCGGGATGCCGGTGTAATGCGCCTGCAAGGCTTGCGACAGGCTAGCCGTCGACACGCCCAGGGCGCGGGCCTTGTCCTGATCCAACATCAGGCGGAACGACGGCATGCGGTCATGCCAGTCGTCGTTGACGTCCACGGTGCCGGGATGCTCGCGCACGACCTCGGCTACCTGGTCGGCAATGCCGCGCACGATGTTGGGGTTTTCGCCTAATACTCTGAACGCCACCGGATAATCCATCGGCGGACCGACATTCAGGCGCTTGACCCGGCCCCTGACATTCGGGAAATCCGTCTCCAAAATCCGCCGGACGCGCTGCATCACCCGCTCGCGGGCCTGGTTATCCTTGGTCATCACCACCAATTCGGCCAGATTGGTATTCGCCAATTGCTGCACGATCAGCAGGAAAAATCTCGGCGTGCCGCTGCCGATATAGCTGGCGACATGTACCACGTCTTCGTCCTTGGCTAACAGCGCTTCCATGCGTTTGGCGGCGGCTTCGGTTTGCTCGAAGGCGCTACCCTCCGGCAGCCACAGGTTGACAATGACTTCCGGGCGGTTGGAAAGCGGGAAGAACTGTTCGGGGACGTGAACCAAGGTCACGATACCGAGGCCGAACAACGCCAATGTGGCGATGATGACTTTGTTACGGTGCGCCACGCAGGCATCCACCCAACGCCGCAGCCGTTTGTAGAACGGCGTATCGAACAAATCGTGGATAGGACCATCGGCGGCGGTATGGACTTTGAGGATCAAAAATCCCAAATAAGGAGTGAACACCACCGCGCCTATCCACGACAGTAGCATAGCGATGCCCACCACCTGAAAAATCGACACAGTGTATTCGCCGGCTTGCGACTTGGCCAAACTCACCGGCAAGAAACCGGCGGCGGTGATCAAAGTCCCGGTCAACATCGGAAAAGCGGTGGCAGTGTACGCATAAGTCGCGGCACGAATCCGGTCCCAACCTTCCTCCAGCTTGCGGGCCATCATCTCGACGGCAATCATCGCATCGTCCACCAACAGGCCCAGCGCCAGAATCAAAGCACCCAAGGAAATCCGTTGCAAATCGATGCCGCAGAGCAACATCACCAGCAAGGTCGCGGCCAGCACCAGCGGCACGGTCAGGGCCACCACGGAACCGGTGCGCCAGCCCAGGCTCAAGAAGCTGACCACCAACACGGTGGCCAGAGCTTCGAAAAAAGTGCCGCCGAATTCAGACATTTGCGTTTTTACGACATGCCCTTGATTGGCGACCGGCTCCACATCCATACCCAACGGTAACTCGCTTGCCATACCGGCAAGCGTGTCATCCAAGGCGTGCTCCAGGTCGATCACATTGCCTTTCTTGTTCATCGTCACGCCGAGACCAAGAGCTGGCTTGCCGTTGAAACGCATCTTGAATTCGGCGGGATCAATATAGCCGCGCGTCACCTGGGCAAAATCCTTGACCTTGAAGGTGCGATTGGCGATGCGTACCGCCATATTGGCGACGCTGTCTTCCGAGTCGAACGAGCCGGTCAGGCGTATCGGCAGATTGCGTTGCGCGGAATATACCGTGCCGGCCGGGGCCATGCCGTTCTGTGCCTGCAAAGCCTGAGCAACCGCCGCCGTGTCCAAGCCCAGTTCGGCCAGCTTCTTGTCGGAAAACTCGACGAAAATCTTTTCGTCCTGCACGCCGATCAGATCGACTTTCTCGACATCCTTGACCCGCAACAGCTGTTGGCGAACCGAATCGGCCGCCAGTTTGAGGTCGGCATAATTAAAGCCGTCGCCAGAGAAGGCATAGAGCAGACTATAGGTATCGCCGAACTCGTCGTTGAAAAACGGCCCGATGCTGCCGGGCGGCAGCGTCATGCGGATGTCATCGACTTTTTTGCGCACTTGATACCAAAGCTCGGGAATCTCCTTGGGTGGCGTATCTTCGCGCGGGGTGACGAAAATCACCGATTCGCCGGGTTTGGAGTAACTGCGCAGATAATCCAGGTTAGGCAATTCCTGAATTTTCTTTTCCAACCTATCGGTCAACTGCTGCTCGACTTCCAAAGCGGTAGCGCCGGGATAGAGGGTCTTGACCACCATGATACGGAAGGTGAACGGCGGATCTTCCTGCTGGCCCAGCGTGTAATAAGCAAATATCCCACCAAGCATCACCAATACCAGCATGAAGCCGGTGAAGGAACGGTGGTTTAGCACCCATTCGCTGAGGTTGAATGCTTTCATAGCTGTTCCTTGGATAGAGGTTCCTGGCCACCGTGATTGTTAGGCAATCCCGGTTGTTCCGGCAAGCGGACAGCCTGGCCCTCGGCCAGGCGCTGCACGCCGGCGCTGACCAGCAATTGGCCGGGAGTTACTCCATCGACGGCAATGCGTTCGCCGGGCTGCGTCTCGCCCAACTTAACTGGCACGGCTTTGACGGTGGCGGCCTGCTCATCGATCAACCACACGGCGGGATGATCGGGTTGGTTTTGCGGGGTATAGACGGCGGACAGCGGGATGGCGATACCGGAAGCGGTGTTCGCCGTTATATGAACGGTCGCCGTCATGCCCAATTGCGCGGCGTCCAGACCTTCTAGCAAGCTGGCCTTGACGCGATAGGTGCGGCTGGCCGGATCGGCGGCCGAGGCGATCTCGCGGATTCTGGCCTTGAGCGGCCGATCATCGTCTAACCACAACGACA
Source organism: Methylomonas sp. Kb3 (assembly GCF_002834115.1). Taxonomy (NCBI): domain Bacteria; kingdom Pseudomonadati; phylum Pseudomonadota; class Gammaproteobacteria; order Methylococcales; family Methylococcaceae; genus Methylomonas; species Methylomonas sp. Kb3. The sequence continues at coordinate 13,577 of NZ_PIZT01000024.1, forward strand.
CATTAACTTCTTGTTGGCGCTGGATTTCCGCCAGTCTATGCTCGGGCACGTCGAAATGGATTTCCTTTTCGTCGAGCTGGGCCAACGTCACCACTGCCTGACCCGCCGCCAACACTTGCCCGGCCTCGACAGCCAAGGCCGTGACCACGCCGTCGCGGTCGGCATGCAATTCGGTATAGCTCGGTTGGTTATGCGCCTCGGCCAATTGCGCTGCCAGCGCCGCCGTCCGCTCCCGCGCCGTGGTATAGGCGGTTTCGTGCCGTTCGAACTCCGGCGGGCTGATGACTTGCTGGGCCAGCAGTTCGCGGTATCTCACCAGATCGTCGCGTAGAAAAGCGCTGTCGGCCTGAGCGGCAACCAGCTGAGCCTTAATGGCCTGCACGGCGAGGCGGTAATCGTTGCCATCCAGTATCGCCAGCAGTTGGCCTTTGTGCACTGGGTCGCCGACGTCGACTTTGCGCTCCAGCAGTTTACCGCCCACCCGGAAGGATAAGGGCGTCTCGAATCTTGCCCTGACTTCCCCGGCAAAGCTTCTGGCGCCGGCGACGGCGTTTTGCTCGATGCGAAACACCTTCACCGGGCGGACAACCGATTGTGTGGGTTTGTCCTGGTCGCTGCAGCTGGCATTCATCATAAGCGGCAACAGCCCAGCCAGCAGCCAGCCTTTGTTGGTGAAGCGGAATTGCGGCCGGTCAGGGGCAATCGGTGTAAACGGCGTATTTGGTTTCGGCATGTGGCTGCCTCCTTCGGTAAAAGGTTGAGTGATATTCGAAATAATCATTCGCTGCTGTTATTGATCAGGATCTCGGCGGCCAACTTGGCATCGACGGCTGCAGGGGAATTACGCTGCAATGGTTCGGCAAAGCAATGGCCATCAATTAGCCTCTCGCCCGAAAATCAATAATGTCGATGACGCCGAGGCATAGAGCTGGTCTTCTGCATCAATCAGACGGGCTTCGGCAAAAGCGACTCGCTTACCTAACGACAAAACCCTGCCTTCCGCTCTTACCAAGCCCGTGTGCTTGGTCATGGCCTGATGATAGGCAATTTTCAATTCCAAGGTGGTATAGGCCTGCTTTCCGGTTAGTCTGGAATGAACGGCACAGCCGCAGGCGGAATCCAGCAAAGTGGCCGCATAGCCGCCGTGAACGGTGCCCAGGGGGTTATAAGCATGTTCGCCAGGCTTGCCGGCAAACACGGCTTTGCCTAGATCGACTTCCACCAGCTCGAAATCCAGCGACATCAACATTCCCGGCTTACGCTCGGAGGCCATCAGGGCGCGCAACTGGTTTAAGCCATTGAGCCCGGCGCCGGTTTCTGTCACAAGACTCATATCGCTACCGTTCCTTCTCGGACATGCTTACCCACTGTCATGGCATTCTTAGATGAATAGATCATGTGCTTATCTTCCAATCATTCAGACTATCGGCAGCTGGTTAAACTGGCGCAAGCTCTTGTCCACCAAGGCTTCCGGCATGAAACGGCGCAGAACGCGCACTTGGGTTGCCTGTTTTCCGGCGGTATAGCGCCTTTTGGGAGCCACGGCAGTCGCGGCTTTCAACACCGTGTCGGCGACCACCTGCGGAGCGTCGCCCGCATTCACGCCGTTGCGCATGACCACTTCCATACCGGCACGCACCGAGTCGTAGACGGCCAGCGGTTGATCGGGCTTGGTTAGACTGGCTTCGAACGCGGTGCGGGTATATCCCGGTTCAACCAGGACCACCCGGATGCCGAAGCTGCGCAGTTCGTGGTCCAGCGATTCGGAATAGCCTTCGACCGCATGCTTGGTCGCGGCATACAGCGCGTTGTAAGGCGCTGGGATAAAACCAAGGGCGGAGCTGATATTGACGATTCTGCCTTTACCTTGGCTGCGCATGGCCGGCAACACGGCATTGGTCACGCGAGTAATGCCAAAGACGTTGACGTCAAACAAAGCCTGGGCTTGCGCGGTGGACGATTCTTCCGCGCCTCCTAGCAAGCCGACGCCGGCATTGTTGACCAGCAGATCGATGCGTCCGGCCTGTTTCAAGACCTCGGCTACCGTGTCGTTTACCGAGGCTTCGTCGCTGACGTCGCAGCTCAGCATCGTGATGCCGTCGACGCTTGCCGCTGCCTTGCGGCTGGTGCCGAATACGCGGTAACCCGCGCGTTGCAGGGCCTTGGCCGTTACCAACCCAATGCCGGAGGATGCACCGGTGATCAAGGCTACGGCTTGGTCTTTATTATTCATATCAAGTCTCCCGTGAGGTGGATTGTCTATCGCTTAAGTGTTACTATCATTTTGAAATCAATGTTACTATCAATTTAATATTAAGTCACTACTAAAAACGTATGAACGATAAAAATATTTGTGCTGATCCTTGCCCTATCGCGCGCAGCCTGGCTTTTCTCGGCGACGCCTGGAGTCTATTGATTCTGCGGGACGCGCATTTTGGCCTGACGCGCTTCGACCAGTTTCGGAAAAGCCTGGGTATCGCGCCGACGATGTTGACCCGGCGCTTGGCGACGCTGACAGAGGAAGGTATCTTGGAAAAGCGGCTTTACTCGGAGCGTCCGCCGCGCGAGGAGTATGTGTTGACGGCCGCCGGCCGCGATTTTCTGCCGGTGTTGATCATGATAGGTGCATGGGGTAGCCAACACCGTAGTGGCGGCAAACTGGTGTATATCGAGGACGCCGAAACCGGGCAGGCAATTAAACCGGTGGCCATCGACGAGGTGACGGGTGCAAAGATCGGTTCACGGCCGATTCGCTTTGTGTTGCCGGATGGTGGCTAATCTTTGGCCCATTTCTGCGTATAGACCAACCGCATGTCAAGAGCCGGATTCAGCCAAACACTGCATGGTACTATTCGATCACGACACCGTTTGTTTTATAGAGGATGCAATGACCAGCTATTTCTACGGAGCCTGTCGCCAGTGTTTACAGAGACATAAACAAAGTTCCGCATGATTACGTTGTATCAATTTCCCAGAGCCTGGAACATCCCCAATCCAGGCCAGTTTTGCGTAAAGCTGGAAACTTATCTGCGCATGGCCGGCATCGAGTATCGGATCGCTGAAACCCTGCCGCTTTATGCCCCATTGGGCAAACTACCTTTTATAGAAGACAACGGCCAAAAGCTTGCCGATAGCCGGATGATTATTCGCTATCTGCAACAGCATTACGGCGATAGCCTGGATGGGCATCTGTCGGCCGAGCAAAATGCGCAAGCTCTGGCCTGGCAACGCTTATTGGAAGAACATTTGTATTGGGTGTGCATGTATAGCCGCTGGCAATACGGAGCGGAGAATTGGCAGATCAATAAGCAGGCGATCTTTCAAGGTTTGTCCCAACCCATGATGGACATAGTTGCCGCAATCTATAAGCGGCGGATTCGGGGACAACTACGCGGCCATGGCATTGGCCGACTAGCCGCTGCCGACATTTTCGAATTAGGTCGGCGCGATGTGGCGGCTCTTGCCGCCGCGCTTCACGGCAAGGCGTTTTTGTTGGGAGACCGGCCCAGCAGCGTCGATGCTTCGACCTTCGGCTTATTGATCAATCTATTGGCCTGCCCGGTCAGTTCGCCCGTCAAGGATTACGCCTTAACGCAATCCGCTTTAGTCGATTATTGTCGGCGCATTCAAGACCGCTATTTTCCCGAACTGGGTGAACCGAAGTTTGGGGAATGATGGTCCAGCATGGCGCAAGCGGCGCGAATTTCATCCCTTAGCCAGCGGTTGGCAAGGTCCTGGTCTTGCAGCGGATGCCAGACCAGGACCGTATCGTAATGCGGTAAATCCAGCGGCAAGGGCACCCATTGCAATGGCAAGTTCCGGACGAATTGCTCGGCCGTTCGTTTGGGAAAAGCCATGACCATGTCCGTTTGTGCCACGATCAACGATGCGGACAGAAAATGCGACACGGTCAGCGCCACTCGCCGCTCGCGGCCGTGTTCCGCCAACCAGGCGTCCACTTGGCCCATGCCGGCCCCGGTTCTGGATAGCAGAATATGCGGCAAGTCGATATAGTCTTCCAGCGTCAATACCGTATTCACGCGCGGGTGACCGATGCGGGCCACGCAGACCATGAAATCGTCGAACAGGCGTTCGCAATGTAGATGCTTGGGTGGATTCAACATCACCTCAAAACCCAGTATCAGGTCTATCTCGCTTTGCTCCAAGGCATTAATAGGAAAGCGGCTGCTGGTACGTTTGAAATGAATATCCACGCCGGGCGCCTGGCGGGCGATGCGCGGCGCCAGTATCGGCAAGAGCAAGGCTTCCACGTAATCCGTTGCCGCAATGGTAAAAGCGCGCCGGCAGGTGGCGGGATCGAACGGCGCCGGCGCGCGAATCAAGCTTTCCACCTCTTTAAGTACCGCTGTTACGGGAGCCACCAGGGACAGGGCGCGTTGCGTCGGAGTCATACCCTCCGGGGTTTTCACCAGCAAGGGGTCTTCCAATTGTTGCCGCAAGCGTTGCAGCACGTGGCTCATTGCCGATTGGCTAATGAACATTTTTTCCGCGGCCCTCGACACGTTGCGTTCCTTCATCAGCAGATCGAAGGCGATCAATAGATTCAAATCAAACGTTCTTAAGTCGGCCATGGCTGGGTTTCCGGAATGTAAACGCAGGCTATGTTACCGAAAATGCCTGGGGCGTTTGGCATCAATTATTTTCATAGGCGCATGAATACAAAGCATTTTACCGTTTGCCTCCTCAGGCATAGATTTACCGCCGACGCAGCCGCCGGCGCTTAGATCCCCCCAAGGAATTTGCAAGTCAACGCGGTGGCGTCGCCTCACTCTCAATCGTGCATCAAGCCTCAGTTTTTGGCGGGATGCTGATTAAGAACAACAAGGCGGTCAGTGGATCACCAAAACTTACTCAATTATCAGGAGAATCATCATGCCTTTGTGGAAAGTCTACCATCCCAGCGGAGCCTTCAGCGCAGAAGACAAACAGGAACTGGCTGAACAAATCACCAGCGTCTATGCGGCGGTGCCAATCCCAAGATTTTACGCCGTCGTTATTTTCGAAGAAGTGGTTAAAGGCAATTGTTTTGTCGGTGGCGTGCGGAATGACAAGTTTATTCGCTTTAAGGTTGACCAAATCGCCCGGACATTGCCGGGGCCAATCATACGAGAATGGTGGATGCGAACGCTTGACGACGTGATTGCGCCTTTTGTCAAAGAGCGTGGTTTCGATTGGGAGATTTCAATTGACGAAACTCCGTTCGATCTTTGGTCGCTGCAGGGCGAATTGCCGCCGCCTTTCGAGTCGATAGCGGAAAAACGCTGGGTCGAGGAAAACAAGGCTAGCCCTTACACATACCCAGAAAAACTCCCCGCAGGCCACTTTTTACTGACCCCTGGCGTAACGGGTTGATTGACTATTAACCCGGCCCTAATTATCACGGGTATTCCGTTCGGGCTGAGCGGAAGCCCTGGCTGGATTGCCTCTCGACAGTGCAAACAGGATTTAAGGGCCGGGTTAATAATGCCGAAGTCGTCTGAGACGCTTAGACTTATATAGCGGCTGAACAGACAACCCACCGGGCATTTACTCGCCCGCAATCGCCATCTGTTCCAGCAAAATCGAGCCCACCCGGATATTGCCGCGCAAATCCACATCGTTGCCGATGGCGACGATGTTGCGCAGCATGGACTTTAAATTTCCGGCAATCGTGATTTCCTGTACCGGGTATTGAATAACGCCGTTTTCCACCCAAAACCCCGAGGCGCCGCGCGAATAGTCGCCGGTCACCCGGTTCACGCCCTGCCCCATCAATTCGGTGACCAGCAAACCGGTATCCAGCAATTTCAGCATGCCGGCAAAATCGTTGCTGCCGGGTTCGACGGTCAAGTTGTGCACGCCGCCGGCATTGCCGGTGGTTTGCATGCCCAACTTGCGGGCCGAGTAGGTGCTGAGCACGTACGATCTTAAAATACCGTCGCTGACAATATCCCTGGCCTTAGTCGCGACACCTTCCGAGTCGTAACTGGCGCTGCCCAGCGCGCCGCGCAGGAAGGGTTGCTCATGAATGCGCACGAAATCCGGCAAAATTTGCGTATCCAGCGTATCCAGCAAAAACGAAGATTTCCGATATAAACTGCCGCCGCTGATCGCACCGATCAACGCCCCGATCAAACCGGACGCCATTTCCGATGCAAACAATACCGGACACTGCCTCGTACTCAGACTACGGGCGTTCAAGCGAGCTATGGTGCGTTGCGCGGTTTTTTCGCCGACTTGTCTAGCCGATTCCAGAGCTGCCGCATCACGCGCCACGCTGTACCAATAATCGCGCTGCATCGCGTCGCCGCTGCCGGCCAGCACCGAGCAACTTAGAGAATGCCGGCTGGATTGGTAACCTTGCAAAAAGCCCAGCGAATTACCGAATACCCGCGTGCCTTGATGCGTATTCACCGACGCGCCTTCGGAATTGCTAATCGCTTTATCGTAGCCGCGGGCGATGTTTTCGCATTCGATGGCGATATTGATGGCTTGCTCGGCGTTAATATCCCAGGGGTGGTTCAGCTCCAGATCCGGAAACTCGGTTGCCAATAACTCGGCATCCGGCAAGCCGGAATAGGCATCGTCGCTGGCGTAACGGGCGATACTACAGGCTGCCTTGACGGTTTCTTTTAGCGAATCACTGGAAATATCGTTGGTACTGGCCGAACCCTTTTTCTGGCCGAAATAAACGGTAACCCCGATGCCTTGATCGCAGTGATACTCGACGGTTTCCACTTCCCCTAGCCGCGCCGACACCGACAGCCCGTTGTCTACGCTGAACGCCGCTTCGGCGCCACTGGCGCCTTGTTGTTTGGCTTCGTCCAATAACTGTTGAACGACATTTTTTAAGCGATTAATTTCTTCCTGATTTTGCACGGTAAGTCTCTTAGAATTCGATTGCAGGTGTGGGCCGAGGCCGAGCGGCCCGAGGCATTAAACGCTGGTGCCGCCGACGGTTAGACCATCGATTTTCAAGGTGGGCTGACCGACGCCGACCGGTACGCTTTGCCCATCCTTGCCGCAAGTGCCTACGCCGCTATCCAGGGCCATGTCGTTGCCGACCATGGATACTTTGGTCAACACATCCGGACCATTACCAATTAGCGTGGCGCCTTTCACGGGGCGGGTAATTTTGCCGTCTTCGATCAAGTAGGCTTCGCTGGTGGAAAACACGAATTTGCCGGAGGTAATATCCACCTGCCCGCCGCCAAAGTTACGGGCGTACAAGCCTTTCTTAACGGAACGGATAATTTCTTCCGGATCGCTCTGCCCCGGCAGCATGTAGGTATTGGTCATGCGCGGCATCGGCAAGTGCGCATACGATTCCCGGCGGCCGTTGCCGGTGGGTTTTACGCCCATCAAGCGCGCATTGAGTTTGTCTTGCATATAGCCCTTTAAAATGCCTTTTTCGATGAGTACGGTATTTTCGGTGGGCGTGCCTTCGTCGTCGATATTCAAGGAGCCGCGCCGCCCAACCAGTGTACCGTCGTCGACCACGGTGCATAAATCCGACGCCACCCGTTCGCCGACTCGGCCGCTAAATGCTGAAGTACCTTTGCGGTTGAAGTCGCCTTCCAAACCGTGGCCGATGGCCTCGTGCAACAAAATCCCCGGCCAGCCCGGCCCCAACACCACGGTCATATTGCCGGCCGGTGCTTCCTGGGCCTGCAAATTAACCTGGGCCAAACGCACCGCTTCGCGGCCGTATTCGAAAGCCCGGTCATTTTCCAGAAAAAAGCTGTAATCGCTGCGCCCGCCGCCGCCCATGCTGCCCTGCTCGCGGCGACCGTTTTCGACCATAATCACCGTCACGTTCATCCGCACCAAGGGCCGCACATCGGCCGCCAACGAGCCATCCTGATTGGCAATCAGCACGCTGTCATAAGCGGCAATCAAACTGACCATCACCTCTTCGATGCGGCTGTCCAGTTTACGGGTTTCGCTATCGACACGTTTTAGTAAGTCGATTTTTGCCTGATCGTCCAGAGACTTTAACGGATTAACCGGTTGGTATAACTGCGGCCAACTCTTGGCGACTTCGATCTGGCGCCGCGCCTGCTGACCGTGTCTGACAATGGCTTTGACGTTATTGGCGGCCTCCAGCAGAATCGGCAATTCGATGCGGTCGCTGTAAGCAAAGCCGGTCTTATCGCCGCTCACCACGCGCACTCCGGCGCCGTGTTCTATGGAATGACTACCTTCCTTGATAATGCCGCCCTCCATGGACCAGGACTCGAAATGACTGGACTGAAAATAAATATCGGCCGCGTCGACCGGCGCACTGAGCAGCGCCGCCATCACTCGGTCTACGTCCTGGGTTTGCAGGCCGTTGCCGGCCAGAATGGATTGGGTAACTTGTTCTAGTAATGGCATAAGAAAATTAAAAATAAAACGGTTTCGTCAACGGTGCACGCCATCACATCACGAAAAATGACGCGATATAAGCAACAGCCACGGCAGTAAAAGCGATAGTCACCTTGTCCCTTATCGTCAGCGACAGCCAATACAACTCTAATTCGGTCTTCCGCCGTACCCAGGTATTCAAAAGCATTTGCTTAAAAGAGGCCCAAAGCCGGGGAACTAATTTCGAGAGTCGATAAAAACCGAACCACGCAATGGTGACCAAAATATAAAACGTTACCACCTGGCTACCGTGGCGGTCGGACTCGAATAGATACTCGATGATTTCACCAACATCCAAAACGTGGAATACCAATTCGACGGCTTCTTCAATACCTAATTCGACATACTCGAAGGCCACATGAAATCCTTCGAACACCAGATGCATCAATTCACCCAGCAGCTCCAACGTCACATCGTACATGACGATAGCAAGTACCACAAAACCGACGATGATCAAGTCGAGATTCTTTCTAATCATGGCTAATTCCTTACCGCGCTCGCCACTGTCGCTTCGGGCACCTGCCACTCTACCCGCCAATGCCCCCGGCCATCCGCCAACGCTTGATTCAAGCAAGGCAACAAGGCTTCGGCTTGACTATCCAGTTGCCACGGCGGATTGATGAATAACATGCCGGAACCGGTCATGCCGCGCCCCGGCCCGTCATCGGCTATACAATGCTCGATGCGCAGTTGGCGAGGAATACCGCTTTGCTCTAGTTGCCGCATGAAGTTTTCAGTGGCCGCGCGGTCGATGACCGGATACCACAGCGCATAAACACCGGTAGCGAAGTGTTTATATGCGGTCGCCAGCGCGGCAACGATTTTTTTGTATTCGTCGCGCATTTCGTAACTGGGATCGATCAGAATCAAGCCGCGCTTTTGGATGGGTGGTAATTTTTTGCTCAAGGTTTGCAAGCCGTCTTCCTTGGAGACGCTGACCTGCTTGTCGCCGGCGAACAATTGTTGAAGGGCTTCGACATCGCTGCTATGCAATTCGGACAATACCAAGCGGTCTTGTTGCCTGACCAAACGCTTGACCAATTGCGGTGAGCCGGGGTAACGCACCAGTTGCCGTCCGGTGTTTTCCGCACGTACCGCGGATAGATAATCTTTTAATTCCGGCGGCGTGTCCTGGCTGTCCCAAAGTTTGGCGATGCCTTGCTGGTATTCGCCGGTTTTTTGGGCAAACTCGGATTTAAAAGAATATTTACCGGCTCCGGCGTGGGTATCGATGTAAACAAACGGTTTGTCTTTCTGTTTCAAAGCGTTGATCGCCAGCGTCAGCAGACTGTGCTTTAAAACATCGGCAAAATTGCCGGCGTGGAAGCCGTGGCGGTAACTAAGCATGCTGTTCACCCATTATTATTGTTATTCCATTCCGTTCAATTTCAGCTTAATTTGGCTCTGAACATAAAAAACACCGCACCCAGCAAACATAGCCCGGCCCAGAGATAATCCAGTTTCAACGGTTCTTTCATGTAATACACCGAGAACGGTACAAAGACGCTCAGCGCTATCACTTCCTGCATAATTTTCAGTTGGGCAACACTGCACTGGGTGTAACCAATGCGATTGGCGGGCACTTGTAACAGATATTCGAATAGGGCGATGCCCCAACTGACGAATGCGGCCAGCAACCACGGTTTGTTATTCAATTCCTTTAGATGTGCGTACCAGGCAAAGGTCATAAAGACGTTGCTGCAAATCAATAAGCCGGCGGAGACCAGGATGGCATTCATGCTGATTCGATTGTTAGTTGCTGATAGCGTTGTTTGTAATCGTTGATGGCCTGAGTCCGCAATTTGCGGATGGCGAGTCCAATCTGTTCGCCTTGCAAGCCTTTCAGCAAAGCCGCCGAGGTATCGACAGCCGTGGCCGCCAGTGCCGCCGAGCGAATGTAGTCGGCTTGCGGGTAGGGCCGGTCTTCGAATCCGGTCCGGCCGCGCGCGTCGGCTTCGCACGCCTGGAGAAATTCAGCCAAATGGCTATCGGGCTTGAATGCGCCCAGGGTTTGCAACATATCGGTCAAGGTATCCGCCCGCAATTCCAAAGCCCGGTGGCAATGGGTGTGGTATTGCATGACCTGCGCACACAGCGATTTAAAATGATTCGGCACCCGCAATCTTTGGCACAGTTTGGCAAGCACCGGCAAACCTTTTTGCTCATGCCCATGATGGCTGGGCCAATGCTGGCTGGGGGTCAAGGCCTTACCTAGATCATGTAACAAGGCCGCCAGGCGTACCTCTGGCTTTTCGGAAAGCCGCGCCGCCTGCTCCAGCACCATCAAGGCATGCACGCCGGTATCGATTTCCGGATGATATTTCTCCGGTTGCGGTACGCCGAATAAAGCGTCGAGCTCGGGAAAAACCACTCGCAAAGCGCCACAGTCTTTCAATACCTGGAAAAACGCCGCCGGCGTTCGCTCCAATAAGGCTTTGTGCAATTCGGCCCACACCCGCTCGGCAACCAGAAAATCCGCTTCGCCGGCCACTACCATCTTGCGCATCAATTCCAGCGTTTCCTCGGCGACAATAAAGCCCAAATGGGCATAACGGGCAGCGAAACGGGCCACACGCAAGATCCGCACCGGGTCTTCACTAAAAGCGGGTGACACATGGCGCAAGATGCGGTTTTCCAAATCGCGCCGTCCATGAAACGGATCAATCAATTCGCCGTCATCCGTCATTGCCATTGCATTGACGGTTAAATCCCGTCGCAATAAATCCTCTTCCAGCGTCACATCCGGTGACGCATGCACCGCAAATCCCTTGTAACCCGGAGCCGTTTTACGCTCGGTACGCGCCAAGGCATATTCTTCGTGATCGATAGGATGCAAAAATACCGGAAAGTCTTTGCCCACCGGCCGAAAACCGGCGGCCAGCATACTGTCCGCAGTCTCACCTACCACCAGCCAGTCACGCTCCTTAACCGGAAAATCCAGCAAACGGTCGCGAACTGCGCCGCCGACCAGATACGTTTTCATGCCTTAGCCACTCGCCTACTTAATGGATCAAAAGACACAGTATAAATGAGTCGCTATCATAGTGCTTTGCTTATTCCCCAGCCATTAATCATCATGACGGAAATTTTTTTAGCCGGCCTTTTACTGGGCATTCTAGCCGGCGTCGCCGCCGGTTTGTTCGGTATAGGCGGCGGCGCATTGATTGTGCCGGTGCTGGTGTGGGCGTTCCAAGCTCAGCGCTTTGATCCCGAGCAAATCATGCTGATCGCCGTGGCCACATCTTTAGCAACCGCAATATTTACTTCGCTGGCCTCTGTGCGTACTCACCACAAACTTGGGAACATCGACTGGCATCGGGCAAAACATTTAGCCCCGAGCATGCTGCTGGGCGCCGTTGGCGGTGCCGTATTGGCCGAATATATCAGCGCCGACTCACTCCGTTGGTTTTTTGTTGCGTATCTAATATATACCAGCGTACAAATGGCTATACCCAAGCCCAACAAAGCGTCATCACACCCAGCCAAATTCTCCCTGGATTACCCGATGGGTCTGTTGATCGGCGTACTATCAGCCATTTTAGGCATCGGCGGCGGCACCATGACCGTACCTTATCTGGCGAGCAACGGCCTGCCGATGAAAAACGCGGTCGCCACCTCCAGCACCTGCGCAATCCCTATTGCCCTGGCGGCTGCGACCAGTTACGCGGTATTGGGTTGGCAAGATAGTCATTTACCTGTTGGCAGTTTCGGCTATCTGTACCTGCCCGCCTTCGCCGGCATAGTCTTAACCAGCATATTTACCGCACCGTTAGGCGCCAAATTGGCGCACAGTTTGCCGGCGCAAAAATTGAAGCGTTACTTTGCGATTGTGCTGTTGGCACTTGCGCTGAAAATGGCCTGGTAAGGCCGGGAACTTAAGCGCAGAGACATCGCTCCAAGTGCTGTTAGTTCCGGTTTGATTGCTCTGTTGCGCAAAGAAAAACTTCATCGTATACTTCGGCGCAGCTTTCTCGATCAAGCTATCGCACACAACAACAAAACCTCTGGAGGGTATATAAATGAAATGGGAAACACCAGCTTACAATGACATGCGTTTCGGTTTTGAAGTTACCATGTACATCTACAACCGTTAATCCTTAGGGATGACGATAAAAAAGGGGCATTTTCCTGCCCCTTTTTTTTGCCTGGCGTTTTTTAATCCCGTATCATGCGGCGCTCATTCATCATTCCCCTTAGGCAAACATGAAGATTAGAGTTCTCGGCGCCGGCGCCGGCGGCGGCTTTCCGCAATGGAACTGCAACTGCGACAATTGCCGACGCCTGCGTAATGGCCAATTCAACGGCAAAGCCCGCACCCAGTCATCAATCGCGATCAGTACCGACAACCGCAACTGGCTGCTGTTTAACACCTCGCCGGACATTCGCGCCCAATTGGAGGCGTTTCCCGCCATTCAGCCTAAAGAAGGCATCCGCGATACCGGTATCAAGGCCGTGCTCTTGATCGACAGCCAGATCGACCATACCACCGGCATGCTGATGCTGCGCGAAGGCAAACCGTTGAACGTGTATTGTACCGAGATGGTCAGGCAGGATTTGACTAGCGGTTTTCCGCTATTCAACATGTTGAAAGACTATTGCACCGTCAATCACCATCCGATTGCCTGCGACGAAACCCCGTTCGAGATTCCCGGCATTGATGACATCCGCATTTATGCCCACGCCCTGAAAAGCAAGGCACCGCCCTATTCGCCGCACCGCCACGATCCGCACGACGGCGACAACATCGGCGTCATCGTCGAGCAAATTTCCACCGGTAAAAAACTGTATTACTCACCCGGCCTCGGTGAGATCGAGCCTCACGTCCTGCAAGCGATGCTGAACGTTGACTGTCTAATGGTAGACGGTACCTTCTGGACCGATGACGAAATGGTGACACGCGGCATTAGCCAAAAACGTGCTCGCGACATTGGCCACTTGCCGCAGTCCGGGCCTGGCGGCATGATTGAAGTATTGAATGGCGTGGCGAACGCTCGCCAGATTTTGATTCATATCAACAACACCAACCCGATTCTCGACGAAGATTCGCCGGAGCGTAAAACCCTGGATGCCAACGGCATCGAAGTGGCTTACGACGGACTGGAAATTGACTTATAAAAAGGTGTGACATGACTGCAGATAATCAACCGTGGAGCCGCGAAGAATTCGAAGCCAAATTGCGTGGGATGGAAAAGTTCTACCACATCCATCATCCGATGCACACGCTGATGAATGAAGGCAAACTGACCAAGCAACAATTGCAAGGCTGGGTAGCCAACCGCTTTTATTACCAGGTGATGATTCCGATCAAGGACGCCAATATCATGGCCAACTGTCCTGATCGAGAAACCCGCGCCAAATGGGTTCAACGCATACTCGACCACGACGGCCATCCCGGCGACCCGGGTGGCATCGAAGCCTGGATACGTTTAGGCATCGCGGTTGGCCTGAGCCGCGAAGAAATTACTTCGCTGGAACACGTGCTGCCCGGCGTACGTTTTGCCGTGGACGCTTACGTCAATTTCGCCCGCCGCGCCGAGTGGCATGAAGCCGCCAGTTCCTCTCTAACGGAACTATTCGCCCCCAAAATTCATCAACAGCGCTTGGACAACTGGCCCGACGTCTATCCTTGGGTAGAACAAGAGGGTTACACTTACTTCCGCAAACGCCTGACCGAAGCCCGCCGCGATGTGGAACACGGCTTGGAACTGACGCTAGACTGGTACAAAACCCGCGAACAGCAGGAACGCATGGTGCAAATTCTGAAATTTAAACTGGATGTATTGTGGAGCATGGCCGATGCGATGTATCTGGCTTATGTCGCCGACATGCCGCCGTATTTCAATATCGAAAAATAACCATGCAAACCGCCGAGCGACTTCATTTTAGTGCCGAGGATTATCTGGCTTGGGAAGCAACCCAGGCCGAGAAGCACGAGTTCGTCGCCGGCGAAGTGTTTGCGATGACGGGAGCTCGACAGGATCATGTCGTCGTCAGCCTGAATATCGCATCCGCCTTGAAACAACGCTTACGCGGCACGTTTTGCCGGCCTTATATCGCAGATTTGAAATTGAAAGTCGAAGCAGCCGAAGCGTTTTTCTATCCTGATGTGATGGTATCCTGCCATCCTGGCGATCTAGGCAACCAGCAATATATTTCCAACCCAACGCTGATCGTCGAAGTTCTATCCGACTCGACCGCTGCTTACGACCGCGGCGGCAAATTCGCCGCCTACCGCAAACTCGCGTCGCTACAGGAATACCTGATCGTCGACATCGACGCGCGCCGCGTCGAGTGCTTCCGCCGCACAGCCGAAAACGATTGGCTACTGCACGATTACATAGGCGACGTCGATTGCCAACTACACAGTTTGAGCCTCAGCCTGCCGCTCGCGGAAATTTTTGAAGACATCGAAACGACCTGATTCTCCAGGCGTTTGCTTAAACACCGGAACCCCATGACCATCGCCCCAGACCAACTTATCCAATTCTCGCCCCTGCACAGGCTGCAATGGGAAGAAGCCCAGCAAAAATATGTGATTCTCTATCCCGAAGGCATGGTCGAGTTAGACCAAAGTTCGGCAGAAATCCTCAAGCTATGCGACGGTAGCCGGCTGCTGGCACAAATCGTCAGCGAACTGGAGGAGAAATTCGCCACCTCCGGCCTGACCAACGACATCACTAATTTTTTGAACGTAGCATTGCAAAATGGCTGGATCAGACAAGCTTAATATCACCCCACCGCGCTGGCTGCTGGCGGAACTGAGCTACAAGTGCCCGCTGCAATGCCCTTATTGCTCCAACCCCTTGGATTACGCTAAATATCCGAACGAATTAAGTACCGAGGATTGGAAGCGCGTATTAAGCCAAGCGCGCAAAATGGGTGCGGTACAGCTAGGCTTTTCCGGCGGCGAACCGCTAACCCGCCAGGACTTGACAGAATTGGTAGCATACGCGCGCGAACTGGGTTATTACTCCAACCTGATCACTTCGGGTTATGGCTTGAGCGAAGAAAAAATCGTCGAATTGAAACAAGCCGGTTTGGACCATATCCAGATCAGTATTCAGGCCAGCACCCAGGAACTGAACGACCACATCGCCGGCACTTCGACTTATCAGCATAAGCAAGAAGTGGCAAAGCTGATCAAGAAACACGGCTATCCAATGGTGCTGTGTGTGGTGATCCACCGCGAAAATATTCACCAAATGCCGGAAATTTTGCAGATGGCCGAAAACCTCGGCGCCGATTATCTGGAACTGGCCAACACCCAATATTACGGCTGGGCGCATTTGAATCGAGACGCCTTGCTGCCCACCCGCGAGCAGTTTCAGGAAGCGGAAAAAATTGCCCAGGCTTATAAAGAAAAAGTAGCCGGCAAAATGAAAATTTATTACGTGGTGCCAGACTACTACGAAGACCGGCCAAAAGCCTGCATGAACGGTTGGGGCACGACGTTTTTGACCATCGCCCCGGACGGTACCGCGTTGCCCTGCCATTCGGCTCGCGAATTGCCCGGCCTAGATTGCCCGAACGTCAAGGATTTCAGCATCGAAGAAATCTGGAATGAGTCGAAAACCTTCAACTTCTTCCGCGGCACCGAGTGGATGCAGGAGCCTTGCCGCAGCTGCGACGAGAAGCTTAAAGACTTCGGCGGTTGCCGCTGCCAGGCCTTCTTGTTCAATGGCGACATGTACAGTACTGACCCGGTATGCAGCAAATCGCCGGAGCGACACAGAATTGACGCCGCGATTGATTCGGCGCGCGAACTCGCCTTGTCCGACCGGGAAAAGCCGCTGATATTCCGCAACAGCAAAAACTCCAAACAATTTTAAACGCCTATCCCAGCCGGCGGATCATCTGAGCCGCCGGCTGACTCTTCACTCCTGCCCGACAGCAGTCTCCGGCTGCTCTGTTTGACCGCCATCCTGAAACTGCATCTTATGCAATTTGGCATACGCCCCATCGCGAGCCAACAGTTCGCGATGCGAACCTTGTTCGACAATCCGGCCTTTGTCCATTACCAAGATCACGTCCGCACTCTCGATGGTGGACAAGCGATGCGCCACCACCAAAGTCGTGCGGCCTTGCATCACCCGATTTAATGCCGCCTGAATATAGCGCTCCGATTCGGTATCCAGCGCTGAGGTGGCTTCATCCAGAATCAAAATCGGCGCATCTTTTAACAAAGCTCGCGCCAAGGCCAAGCGCTGGCGTTGGCCGCCGGACAGTTTCACGCCGTTCTCACCGATTTCGGTTTCCAATCCTTGCGGCATTTTGCTGATAAAGTCCATCGCATAGGCATCGACCGCGGCCTGCTCTATCTGCTCTCTGGCCGCGCCTTGTAACGCGCCATAGGCGATATTATTCGCGACGGAAGCGTTGAACAAGGTAACATTCTGCGTGACCAAGGCAATCTGTCGGCGCAAACTGTCCAGACGGTAACGTTTTAACTCCACGCCGTCGATCAAAATCTCGCCCTGCTCGTAGTCGTAAAAACGTGGCAACAGGTTAATCATCGTGCTTTTGCCGCCGCCGGACGCCCCCACCAAAGCTACGGTCTGGCCGGGTTCAATTGTCACATTAATATTATTCAATGCCGGGGTTTCACTACCGGGATAGCTAAAACTGAGATTCTTGAATTCGATGCGACCCTGGCTGCGCTCAACCTGATAGTCGCCACCATCGATTTCCGCCGGCTCGTCCAATACTTCGAACAAAGACTCCGCCGCCGCGATACCGCGCAGGATCTCGGAATTGGCATCGCTCAATTGCCGAATCGGTTTGGGCAACAAGAACGCCGCGGTAAAAAAGCCGACAAATTCACCCGGACTAGATGATTTCATCATGATCAAGGCCAAATACATCATGCCGGCCAAAGCAAAAGAAATGACCAGTTGCATCAATGGGTTATTTAACGACACTGTCATGATCAGCTTGCGATGTTGACCACGATTTTCCAGACTGGCTTTCTTAAAGCGTTGCCGCTCGTAATCTTCCCCGCCGAAACTTTTTACGATACGGTTTCCGGAGACCATTTCCGAGGTGATATGCGTCAAATCGCCGACCGTATCCTGCATGTTGCGGCTTAAGCGTTTTAAACGTTTGCCGACATAACGCACCATGATCGCTACCACCGGTGCTATCGCCAAAAACACCAAGGAGAGCTGCCAGTTGGTATAAGCCAGATAACCCAGCAAGCCAACCGCAGTAAAACCTTCGCGCACGAAAGAACGAATCGAATCGGACGTCGCCCGCGTGACTTCGCCGATATTATTGGTAATCCGCGAAATCATGTAGCCGCTGTTATGCGCATCGAAATATTGCACCGACAAGCGGGTGTACTGATTAAAAATCTCGCAACGCAGCTTGTGAATCAAATTGCCGGAAATTCGCGCCAGGTAATAATTACCCAAAAACGAGCCTATGCCGCGTACCAGAAACAACACCACGAAGGCCAGCGGCAGATATTGAATATCTCCCCGATCCGGCGCCCCAAAGCTGTCGATGATGCGCTGAATAATCATCACCACCGCCGGCTCGGTTGCGGCATAGATCGCAAAACCGATGGCAGTTACCAAAAATAAACGCCAATACGGCAACACAAACGCTAACAAGCGTTTGTACACCTGCCCGTCCGTCATGGTTTTGCGCGAATTTTGTAACGTGTTCAATACTGTTTACCTTTAAAATGTACAGCCATGTTGATCAGCCAGCGTTCCATGCCCAACCAAAAACCGCTCAATATACAACCTAAACGCATTTTGGTGATAACCCTGCGATATCTGGGCGATACGCTGCTGGTTACCCCACTCATCTCGTCGCTGAAGCAAGCCTATCCAAACGCCGACATTGACGTTTTACTGCCGGCCAGCAACGCCGGTATGCTGGAAGGCAATCCCGACATCCGGCGCTTATTAACCGTAGCGGGCAAGCCCGGCGGTTTGGCATTCGGCAAATTGTTATTCAGCCTGTTTCGCCGTTACGATTTAGCCATTTCCACGCAAGCCGGCGACCGGCCAACTTTGTGCGCAGCGATAGCCGGCAAAACCAGCATCGGCTTTGTGCCTGGCGATGCTACTAAGGCTTGGTGGAAAAAAGCGCTACTCAAGCGCTGGCTGGTATTTAGCAGCGATTACGGTCACGCCGTCTTGGAAAACTTGCGCTTCTGCAAGTTACTGGGAATAGCGCCTTGCTATCGCCTGACTCCGCCGCAAAGCTCGACGCCGATACCCAGCATAACTGATCCCTACGTCGTTCTACATATTATGCCGCAATGGCGCTATAAACAGTGGCACGCCGAGGGCTGGTGCGAGCTCATCGCCTTTTTAGACCGGCAAGGTTTTAAAGTCGTATTAACCGGCAGCGGCAATCCCGCCGAGTTGGCAGCCTTGCGAGAAATACAGCAACAACTGCCAACAGATGTCATCAATCTTGCCGGTCATCTGTCGCTGGCGCAATTGTCCGCCTTGATTGGCAAAGCCGCATTCTTCGTCGGCCCAGACACCGGCATCACCCACTTGGCGGCGGCCACCGGCACACTGACTTTTGCCTTATTCGGACCCACCGATCCGGAAAAATGGGCACCCTGGCCGTGCGGATACGGCGAAGATAAAACGCCATTCGCGTCTCGTGGTGCAAGCCAAGTAAATAACGTGTATCTGCTGCAAGGCCAAACCGAACAAAACTGCCTACCCTGCCAACTGGAAGGTTGCGACCGGCACCGTGAGAGCTACAGCGCCTGCCTTGATCAGTTATCCAGTGGCCGGGTGATCGACGTGATCGCGCAAACATTGCAAGCCAAACGGCCATAACGATGATGTTATTTTCCACAAAACCGTCGATAATCGCCGCTTTTTTCAGCAGCCTAACTACAATTTCGCATGATGCAATCGCCTAGCCTTGACCGCATTTTGGTTTTGAATGTCAAAGCGTTCAGTCAACGCCGTATGTTCATGGAACAACAACTACGCGATTTCGGGATGTCGGCGGAATTTATTTTCGACTGGGATATAGGCGATTTGACAGACAGCGTGGTGGCCGAGTATTTCCGTGACGACCATCATCTGACTACGGCTCAGCAATCCTGCGCATTAAAGCATGTGGCAGCCTTACAGAGAATTGCGGACGGTAATGGCCAAGGATTCTGTTTGGTACTGGAAGACGATGCCGTGTTCAGTAAGGATATTCAGCTCGGTTTGCAACGCGCGCTCAGTCAGAGCGGGCAATTTCCCGACAACAAAGTCATCTACGTCGGCTCCGGCGGTAATTTTTTTACGCCCAAGAGTCAGCGCAAACCGGATCAATACCTGTATCTCGGGCATCGCGGTCGCTTTGCCGATTCCTATCTTATTGATTCCAGCACCGCCCGCCAGAGACTAGACTGGATTAAAACTAACAAAATAGCCGAACCGATTGACAATCAGTTCGAAAAAATCGACAAACAGCTCGGCATTCAAATGATTTGGCTGGAAGATCCTGTCATCGAACAAGGCAGTAAAAACGGCCTGTTCAAAAGTGCTTTGGAAGCCGATCCGCCCATCTGGCTGAAAGGACTGTTTTTCCGCTGGGAAAAACTCAAGCGTAAATACATTTATCAGTTATGGCGCTAAGGCTACAAAATATGCTTGCATCCCCCCTGACATCCGAGACATCGCTCAACATCTGTCGCTGCCTCACTATTGCCGCTGCTATCGCCGCCCCCGTTTCCACGGCGGTTGCCAGCATAGCCAGCGTGGCGTTGCTGATATTCTGGCTACTTTCCGGCCAGGCAGTGCAGACCCTTAAGTTATCCTGGCAACAGCCTGTCGGAAAAATGATCGTGCTTTTCTTTGCCTGGTTAATCATCGGCACGCTTTACGCCGAAACAGACTGGCACAGCAAATTGGAAACCTTATCCAGCTGGAAAAAACTACTTTACGTGTTTCTGCTACTCGGTGTTTTTCAGCAATCGCAGTGGCAAAAACGTTTTGTCTACAGCTATTTTGTCGCCATGGTGGTGGCTGGCATGATTGCGATGCCGCTTTGGGCGTTGGATCTTATCGTTAGAGACGGCCGGGAAGCCGGTATTTTCATGACCAATCACGCCACCCAGAGCACTGCTTTTGTGGCGGCCCTGCTATGCGCTATCTTCCTGGTGCAGGAACCGCTAACCCCTCGTTGGAAATGTGCCGTGTGGGCGGGAATTGCCATATTTTTATTCAATATTTTCTTCATCAGTACCGGTAGGAGTGGCTATTTGGCCGTACCCATCGCCGCGGTTTTTGCATTGGGCTCGATATATGGCTACAGCAAACTACCACAAATTATTGGGATAGCCGCCATCGTGCTGGTGGCCTTTGGCCTGAGCTCCAACACCTTGCAAGACCGATTCAGACTGGCCTGGGACGAACAATCAGGCTATCAAAGCAGCCAGGATTTAACATCGGTAGGCATTCGGGTGGTCTTTTACAAAAACACCGTGGAACTCATCGAGAAAGCGCCTTGGTTTGGCTATGGCACGTCATCGTTCAAGCCGACCTACAGTAATTATGCCTTGGCCAAAAGCCAGGGATGGCAAGGCACCAGCACTAGCGACCCGCATAATCAATACCTGTTTATTTGGCTGGAAAACGGCTTGGTCGGCTTGCTGTTGTTCTTTGCTTATATTGTCGTCGCATTGCGCCAGGGCATGAATAACAAGCCCTACGGGCCGATTGCCGCCAGTTTTTTGGTGGCAATTTGTGCTTCAAGCCTGTTCAACTCGCATTTCAAAACTTTTGCTGAAGGCTATTTGCTGGCGTTTTTTCTCGGTGCCTTACTCAGTCATCCTGCCGACTCCACCCTTCGTCAGGCCAATGCTTAGCGTTATCGTCATCACCAAAAACGAGGCGCAACATATCGGCCGCTGCCTGGCATCGGTTGCTTGGGCCGATGAAATCATTGTTCTCGACTCGGGTAGTAGCGATGAGACTGTCGCGATTTGCCGACAATTTACCAACAAAGTCTTCATCACCGACTGGCCCGGGTTTGGCCCGCAAAAACAGCGGGCCTTGGATAAGGCGCGCGGCGACTGGGTGCTATCTATCGACGCCGACGAAGAAATCGGGCCGGCGTTAAAAGCCGAAATCCTGCAAGCCATGCAGCAAAACGAGGTGCAGGGCTTCGAAATCCCCCGCTTATCCAGCTACTGCGGCAAGCCAATCAAGCATGGCGGCTGGTGGCCGGATTACGTGCTTAGGCTGTTTCGCCGCGATGTCGGACGGTTCAGCAGCGAAGTCGTGCATGAGCGTATTGAGGTTAAAGGGGCTATCCTTCGGCTTAATAACCCGCTTTGGCATGAAGCCTTCGTCGACCCGGCAGAGGTGTTACATAAGATCAACGCTTATTCCTCGCTGGGCGCCGAGAAAATGTTTAAAAGTGGTAAGCGCGCCAGCTTGGGCAAAGCTATCGGCAAGGGCCTGTGGACCTTCATCCGCACTTACTTCGTCCAGGCAGCCATTTTGGATGGCGCGGAAGGCCTGATGCTGGCCATATCCAACGCCGAGGGCAGTTATTACAAATACCTGAAACTACGCGAGCTTTGCAGCAAATCAGCCAGCAAATGAACAGCTTGATTTCTGTCATCGTCACCACCTATAACTGGCCGGAAGCGCTTTCCGCCTGTTTACGCGCACTGATGGCTCAACAAGATCGCCGGTTTGAAATCATCATCGCCGATGACGGTTCCGGTACTGCAACGCAGGAATTGATCAAAGGCTTTATCGAAACCAGCGAAATTCCACTAGGGCACGTTTGGCATGAGGATAATGGATTTAGGGCCGGCACCATTCGTAATAAAGCGGTTGCCGCCAGTCGCGGCGATTATCTGCTGTTTATGGACGGCGATTGCGTCGCGCTGCCGGATTTTATTAGAAATCATCGGCAATTGGCCGAAACCGGTTATTTCGTTCCGGGCAACCGGCTGTTATTGAACGAAGCTTACACATCACTGGTACTAAAGCAAAAAATCCCGCTACATGAGCAGTCGTTTGGTTTTTTTTTATGGCAACGGCTGCGAGGTCGCATCAATCGTCTACTGCCTTTACTGTATTTACCGCTGCGCAGCTGGCGTTATTGGCAATCGCAGAATTGGCAAAAAGCCATGACCTGCAATCTGGCAGTCTGGAAAGACGATTTCCTGGCAACAAACGGTTTTGATGAAGTCTTCGAAGGCTGGGGATATGAAGATTCGGACTTGGTGATCCGCCTGATTCATCAAGGCGTCAAACGGAAAGAGGGCCGCTTTGCGGTACCGGTATTACATCTTTGGCACCGGCATAACGATAGAAGTCAACACGATGAAAATTACCGGCGTTTGTTACAGAGGGTAGCGGATATATCGATAACTCGTGCGGAACGGGGCGTGGACCAGTATCTGGAAACGACCAGCGCCTAACCCAAACCGGAACGTTTGCCGCCGCCATGCAAACGCATTAATAAAACCGCTTCATCACGGGTCAAGCCGCAATCCCGGACCAGCGCCTCAATGCCAACCCCGCTGCGGATTTTTTGGATGACATCTTCATAGCCGCCTGCGGGGATAGGTTCAGCGGGCGCCACGTCAGCAACGGTTTGCCGTTGCGTGTTGACTTGATCGACAATGCTATTCAATCGCGAGTCGTTCGCCGCCAGCCGCCGGTCAACAGCCACAGCGGCAGAGCAAAGGCCGGCCACATCCTCGTTGCTACGCTGCACCCGCTCTTCAAGACGCTGAAATTGTTGTTTTAGTGTTTGCTGCTGGCGCAACAGCCGAACTAACACCGCTAGCATAAATACGACTACCCCCGCCAAAACCAGCACTAAATATTCGCTCATCACACTATTTCGTCAACATGCTCGGCAGGCTGTTTATCGTCTTTGTTTGGGTCGGGTTTGGTCTGCGGTTGTTTTTGCGGCTGGCGCTTTTCACGCTCTTCGCGCTCGACCTTGTATACGGTATGTATTGGAGAAAAAGGCGTGATCGGTGTTATCTCGGCCATCTGGCACCTCGCATGCCTAGTTAGGCAATCAAAACATATCCAGCTCGGCTTTTTCGTCGTCGCTGAGGAATTTATTCAAATCCACCAGAATTAACAACTGATTATCTCGGCTGGTGACACCTTGAATGTATTTTGAGCTTTCTTCATTGCCGACGTTAGGCGCGGTTTCAATCTCGGAAGCGCGCATTTCCACGACTTCGGCGACGCTATCCACCAAAATGCCGATGATATGCCGGTCGGTTTCGATGATCACTACCCGTGACGCATCATCGGTGTCTTTGGAAGGTAAGCCGAAACGGTTACGGGTATCGATCACCGTCACCACATTACCGCGTAAATTGATAATCCCCAATACATACGACGGCGCGCCGGGCACTGGGGCAATTTCGGTAATCCGCAATACCTCTTGTACTTGCATGACATTGATACCGTACTTTTCGTCACCTAGACAAAAAGTCACCCATTGCATGATAGGGTCGCCTTGTTTTTTATCTTCGCTCATTTTGCTTTATCCAGATGCTGTTTAACTATTTTTTCTATGCGGTACCAACTGTTTAACATCGATAATCGCTGTCAACTCGTCTATTACCGTACCGATTAACCATGGTTTTTTTTGTCTGGCCGTTCGCCATCTGACCCCATCGGGCTTTACTTTACCGATGGAGAGAATTTCATCACACACCAAACCCCATTTTTTATCCTGGGTGATTAAAATGCGCTCGAACGGATATTCTTCACTATCCGGTTGCAGGCCTCGGCTTTTGCCAAAAATCAGCTGCCGGGTATCAAGCACGCCGATACGGCTATCATGCTCGTCCAGCAAACCCAAGAACCAAGAGGGTTGTCCGGGAATTTTCGTGGGCTTGCGGTCGATTTTGATCGTTCTCGACAACTCGATCAGCGGCGTTGCCAATATCAGCTTATCAACCTTAAAAAACAAAGCCTGAAACTCATACTGCGACCAATCCGGCATGATAGACAGTGCCTGTAGTTTAGCCGGGATTTCCGGCTCTACAAGCTTGGGTTGCCGGTTCCTGACCAGTGCTTTGGAGATTGCTTTTGGACTGCCGGTCACGACCGGAGCAGGATCCGGCAATTTGATAGGCTCCTCAACAACAAGCTGTTCCAGCAATATTGCCGGCTTTACGCTAACAGCTTCCTCAGCCTCGGGTACCTCATCCAATAGCGTCTGCAGATACACATCAAGCGCTAACTGTTGATGAACGATACTGGGGGGTGGTTTTGCCTGAGTCATTTATGCGGTGCCAAGTTTTTGTCTGGACTCTTATCAAGCAATAACAGTTCCAACAATTCGGCATAGGCTTCGGCCGCACGCGCGCTTTTGTCGTAAAGGGGTAAGGGAATACCGGCCTGGCTGGCATCCCGCACTTTAGTATCCACCGGGACGACCGAACTCCAGGCATTGTCTGGATACTGTTGATGTAAGGCCGCTAAGCTGTCGCGAGCCGCCTTGGTGCGTTTATCAAACATGGTCGGCACGATAGTGAATTTAGGCGGTGTTTTCCGGGAATGAAAAACCATTTTTATGGTATGCACCATTCTATCCAGACCTTTTAGGGCCAGGAATTCGGCTAAAACCGGAATCACTAAATGATCGCAGGCCGCCAGCGCATTGATCATTAACACCCCCAACATCGGCGGGCTATCGATAATCACATAGTCGTATTGGTCGGCCACTTTGTGTAATGCGGTAGCAACCACCAAGCCCATGCCGCCGATTGCGGCGACCTGCCTATCCAAGGTGGCTATAGCAGTGGATGCGGGCAAGACATCGATACCGTCGAAGTCGGTTTTGGCGATATAGACCTGAGGATCGACGTTTTTCTTTTTCTCGCTAGCGTCAAGAAATAAATTGTAAACGCCAAGCTCGATCTCATCCGGATTCATCTTGAAATAGCTGGTCAACGAACCATGGGGATCCAAATCGACCAGCAAAGTCCTGAACCCCCAGGACGACAATAAGCCACCCAGTGTCACCACGGTAGTCGTTTTACCGACTCCGCCTTTTTGATTGGAAACTGACCATATTTTCATAACTGAGCCGGCGTTTCCGGCGTCTTTTCAACTGCGGTTTCAGGTGGCGAGCTAGGCTGCGACGGTGCCAAATTCAGCACTTTTGCGCGTTCGTCGTCAGTCATACCGTAACGAGCGAAGGCTTGCGACATCAGCACTAATACAACTCGCCGATTCTTAAAGCGCCCTTCTTCGTCTTTGTTATCGGCGATCGGATGAAATTCTCCATAGCCCACAGCCGATAATCGTGTCGCCGGAATATTGTTTTTTACCAATTCCTTGACAACACTGGTTGCCCTGGCTGAGGACAAGTCCCAATTGGATGGATAAAAGCCGGTGGAAATCGGTACGTTGTCGGTGTATCCCTCGACATTGATCACATTGGGTACGTCGCGCACGGCCTCCGCAACTTTCTGCAACACCGGAACAGCCTTGCTGGAGAGCTCGGCCTTACCGCTGGCAAACAGTAACTCGCTATTCATTTCCAGTTCCACCCAGAAATCGTGCTGTTTGATACCCACCAACTGGCTTTCCACAAAAGGCTGCAAGGCTCGTTGAAACTCCTGCGACACTTCATCCAGCCGGCGTTTTTCCTGCATGATTTCTTCGCTCAGCTCTCTTTCCGCGGCCGTCATCAAATTTGGCAATTCAATCGGCTGGATCGTGGTGGGAATCGCACCAATCTGAATCGGCTCTGCTTCTTTTTGAATCTTCTCGTTGTGAAACAGAGCCTGGTCCAGCGATTCGGAGAATGTTTCGTACTTACCCTTATTTACCGAGGAAATCGAATACATCACCACAAAAAACGCAAACAGCAAGGTCACGAAATCCGCGTAAGACACCATCCAGCGGTCGTGATTATCGGCCTGTTGCAATGGTCTACGTTTGCGCCGACTCATAAGGTCTCCCTTATTTTTCCAATAAAAAACCGGATAATTTCAACTCGATATTACGCGGGTTTTCGCCCTCGGCTATCGACGAAATGCCTTCTATCACCATTTCCCTGGCTTGCGATGCTTCGAAAATCAGACTCTTCAGCTTATTGGCTATAGGAATAAACAATAAGTTGGCTAGGCCGACACCGTAAATAGTCGCCACGAAAGCTGTCGCGATGCCGCTACCCAATAACTCCGGTTTGGCTAAATTCTGCATGACGTGAATCAAGCCTATTACCGCGCCAATAATGCCGATCGTCGGCGCATACCCACCCATCGCCTCGAAAACCCTTGCCGCTTGAGTATCCAAATGCTCCTTTGTAGTCAGCTCAACCTCAAGGCAATCGCGTATCACTTCCGGCTCGTTGCCGTCGACCAGCAACTGCAAACCTTTTTTGGCAAAACTGTCTTTTTCGGTTTCGATAACCGATTCCAGCCCCAACAGGCCTTCTTTACGCGCCAACGAACTCCAGCGCACAATCTTGTCGATTTGCTTTTTAAGCTGCAAATTTTGCGGCACAAAAATCCAACTCAAAATGCGTAAACTGCGCAGAAAAACCTTGGGCGGAAATTGCAACAGTGTCGCTCCCAGCGTACCGCCCACCACAATAATAAAGGCATGAAAATTGACCAGGGACCCGAGTTCTCCTCCGCCCATTAGGTTACCGCCGATAATCGCGGCAAAGCCTATCAACACACCCAAAATACTGAGAATATCCATCAATGTAATTTTTTAAATTGGTTGGCAATCTCTTCCAGAGAATAAATATGATCCGCCAGACCGGCTTCTGCGATGGCTTTCGGCATGCCGTAGATAGTACTTGTCGCCTCGTCCTGCGCCCATATTTGCGCGCCGCGCTGCCTTAACTTCATAGCGCCAGCCTTGCCGTCTGCGCCCATGCCGGTCAACACCACCGCCAACACATGCCCGGCGAATACCTCGGCAAGCGAGTCAAAAGTAATATCGACACAGGGACTATAAATTTCCCCACTTTGCTTGGCCCGCAACACAATCCGCCGCTCACCGGCTACTTGCTTAACTTGCATCTGCATTGCACCTGGCCCCAATAACGCGGTCCCCGGCTGCAATACGTCACCATCCCGCGCCTCCCTGACATTAATATTGCAAAGCAAATTCAAGCGTTCGGCAAAGCTTTTGGTGAAATTAGGCGGCATGTGTTGCACCAGCAATATGGGTATCGAACACTCAGCCGGAATTTTGCTCAGCACGTATTGCATGGCGACCGGCCCGCCAGTCGAGGCGGCAACCACCAAAAGCTCGATTTTGCTGCTGGTTGCAGTTTTGGGCCACGCGGACGCAGCGCGTATCGGCTTAACTACGGGGTTTTCGGCGGTTGAGCTCTGATGTTCTTCTTGATTCACGCGCGGCAGAGGTCGTGGGGAAGACATTCTAGTCGCCTGAGAAGCCACCATTCTCACTCTATATCTCAGTAAGTAGCGAGCCGTTTCACGATTAGCATCAATGTCTTCCAACTGCTTGGGCAAAAAGTCGATAGCGCCGGCATTCAACGCATCCAGAGTGGCTTGAGCGCCGACTTGCGTCATTGCCGAAAACATTAGTATCGGACAGGGCCGGGTGCCCATGATTTTTTTGACTGCCGTGATACCATCCATGATTGGCATCTCCACATCCATGGTGATAACGTCCGGTTGCAGACTTGCCGCAAGTTCTATAGCTTCGCGACCGTCGTGAGCGACGCCTATCACTTTAAACTCTTGATCCTCTTCTAAAATTTCCCGAATTCTTTTACAGATAAAACTGGAGTCGTCGACGATCAGCACCCGAATGGTCATATTGCCGCGTCACATCGCATACTTCTTCATCAGGCCAGGCACATCGAGTATCAGCGCTATCTTGCCGTCACCGGTGATGGTTGCTCCCGCCAATCCTTCCAATCCATGTAACTTGGCACCCAGCGCTTTAATCACCACTTCTTCCTGACCGATTAATTGATCCACCACGAATCCGACATGCCTGCCGCCAGCGTTGACGACCACCACATGATTGGTCGGCTGCGTTTCGCCTGTGAAATAAGAACCTCTAACCAGCCACTCACTTAAATAAAACAGCGGCAAGGCCTTGTTTCTGACCATTACCACCAATTGACCATCTACCTTATTGGTTTTGCTCAAATCCAGATCGAGTATTTCCAAGACGCTGGCCAAGGGTAACGCGAAAGCCTGCCCGCGCAACTTCACCATAAGGGTCGGCATAATAGCCAAAGTCAACGGCACCTTGATGATAATGGTGCTGCCCTTGCCTTCCACCGAATCAATTTCCACCACGCCGTTCATTTGCGCGATCCGTGTTTTCACCACGTCCATGCCGACACCGCGACCGGACACGTCGGAAATTTCAGTTTTGGTGGAAAATCCGGGCAGAAAAATCAGGTTGTAACACTCTTTATCGTCAAGACGGGCGGCGCTTTCTTCATCCATCAAGCCTTTTTCCACTACTTTGGCGCGCAGTATGTCGGGGTTCATGCCCTTGCCGTCGTCTTTGATGGACAACTGGATATGATCACCTTCCTGAGACGCTTTCAATATCACCACGCCTTCCCGAGGTTTGCCGTTGGCTTCGCGCTCATCCGGCGATTCGATTCCGTGATCTACCGCATTCCTGACCAAATGCACCAAAGGATCCGCCAGAGCCTCGACCAGATTTTTGTCGAGATCGGTTTCTTCACCCACCAACTCCAGCCTGATTTCTTTTTTCAGACTTCTAGCCAAATCGCGTACCACACGCGGAAAACGTCCAAAGACTTTTTTGATTGGCTGCATCCGGGTTTTCATGACCGCCAATTGCAAATCGGCGGTCACCACGTCCAGATTGGATATCGCCTTGGACAACTGCTCGCCTGCTTCAGCATTGGCTTTAAGCGTCTGGAAACGGTTACGCACCAGAACCAGCTCGCCGACCATGTTCATAATATCGTCCAAAATCTGAGTATCTACCCTGACGGTGGTATCGGCTTGGGGTGTGGCGGCTTTACTTTTGTCGGAAACGGAATCTACTACCGGCGCTACTTTGCCTAAGCTATTTTCCGGCTCTACATCGACGGACGGTTTTGCGACCGGCTCAGGTTTAGCCGCCACGAACGGTTTCTCGACAGGCAACTCTACATTTTTAATTGGTGGGTTTTTTTCACCCGCAGCCGGCTCATCAATCTTGCCCAAATTGGCAGCATCGAACTTACCTTTGCCGTGCAAAGCATCAAGTACCTTATCGAACTCCTCATCGGTAATATCGCCGGAATCGCTGGCGGGCGCAGACGGCTCGGTTTTTACCGAAAACTTGCCTTTGCCATGCAACTCGTCCAGCAGATTTTCAAACTCGTCTTCACTGATTTCGTCATCCGCCGCCGGCGCTGCCGATTGCGCCGCAATGTTCGCGGTCGGAGAACCGCCCTTACCATGCAGCGCATCCAGCAAATCTTCGAATTCCTGCTCGGTAATTTCATCGCCATCTTCCGAGGCGGATTCGCTGGCCAATAACTCCTCTGGATCGAGCATTGCATCATAGTCTTGCGCTGCGGATTCTTGAGGGGATAGCGGCGGGGTGGATTCGAAGGTTTCGTTGATGACAGCGGCTTCAACCGCTATCTCAGCAGGCGCGGCAGCTTCGGCCGGCCCCGCGTAAGATTTCAAGCGTTTTAATAGACCTTGATCGGCCGATTTTGGCGTATTACCGGAACGGACTTGCCCGAACATCTCGTTGACGATGTCCACGACTTGCAAAATCACGTCCATCAAATCCGGCGTGACTTGGCGATCACCCTGCCTGAGTACGTTAAAAACGTCTTCGGCGTTATGACAAACATCGACCAAAGCGCTGATAGCCAGAAAACCAGCGCCGCCCTTTATGGTGTGGAACCCACGAAATATCGAGTTGAGAAGATCAAGGTCGCCAGGTGATTGCTCCAGCTCCACAAGCTGCTCACCCAATGAATCAAGAATCTCCCCGGCCTCGACCAGGAAGTCTTGCAATATTTCGTCGTCCAGATCGATCGCCATGTTGTTTTCCTCAGAAACCTAGACTAGACAGTAAATCGTCAACATCGACCTGACTGGTGGCCACATCACCGGCTCTGTCATCTACTCCGGGGACAACCGGTCCGGGCACTTCGGGCTGCAACGCGGCACCGCTGCTTGACGTAATTTTACGACTGGAAATTTTGATCAGATTCACCATGCTGCCTTCAAGATCCTGCACCAAATCGATAACCCGGCGGATAATCTGCCCGGTAATATCTTGAAACCCTTGCGCCATCAATATATCGCTTAGGCCCGCCTGGATTTTCTCCAGAGACACTTGCGACTGCTCAAAATACTGACTGAGATCGGCGCTCATGGCCTTAAACTCGTCGAACGGCATTTCCCGATCCAAAAAGCGATTCCATTGCGCCGACAATTGTTTAACCTGCCCGTTTAGCTCATCTGATACCGGCAACAACTCTTCAACGGCGGTTAAGGTTTGATCTGCGGCTTGCTCCGTCATCGCGATCACATAATGCAGACGCTCCTTGGCATCCGGTATATCGTGCTCAGCCATGGCTGCTATTTTTGAGTCGACGGAAAAACTCACCATAGTGTCGTGCAATTGGCGAGTTAGGCGGCCAATTTCTTTAAACAATTGTGTTTCTCTTAATCCGGCTACTTGATCAAGAATTTCATCGGCAGCCGCTTCGTCGCACTTTTCTAATGCTGCGACCAAATCTCGGGCCAAACTCAGCAGGTCAGTATTCATGGTAATCTCCCTGTGCTTCAGCCGTCGATGCGTTCAAAAATCTTTTCGATTTTCTCTTTAAGCGTAGCAGCCGTAAAAGGCTTGATGACATAACCATTTACACCGGCCTGTGCAGCCATAATGATTTGCTCGCGCTTGGCTTCAGCTGTGACCATCAACACCGGCAGATTGGCCAAACTGGGAGTAGACCTGACGGCCTTCAATAAATCGATGCCGGTCATGCCCGGCATATTCCAGTCAGTAATCAAAAAATCGATACCGCCTTTTTCCAGAATAGGCAGTGCTGTTTTACCGTCGTCCGCTTCCACGGTGTTGGTAAAACCCAGATCTTTCAACAGGTTTTTTACTATTCTCCGCATTGTCGAAAAGTCATCGACAACCAGAATACGCATATTTTTATCCAAGGATAATCTCCACCCAGATTACTTTATTGTTAAGAAACCGCTAAATTGTGACCAATAATTGCGAAAAATTCCTGCAATAACCACACATTAGCTGCACTTTTCATTATCTTTCCCTTCCACCCAATCCGCAAGTCTAGCGCGTAAGCGCAACATCGCCTGACTACAAATTTGGCTAACCCGCGATTCGCTGACATCAAGCACCTTGCCTATCTCACGCAAATTCAGCTCTTCGTCGTAATACAGCGATATGACTAAGCGCTCCCGTTCCGGTAATTCCGAGATGGCCTTGGCTAGGGCTTTTTGAAAATTCTGTTGGATCAGCACATCTTCCGGCTGCTGATTGCCGTGCACATCATCTATAACACTGTCTTCGCCTTGCACCAATTCTTCGACGCTAAAGGTCTTACAAGACACCGCGTCCTGCAAAATATGATGGTATTCAGTCAGATCGATACCCATATGTCCGGCCACTTCGGTATCCTTGGCATCACGTCCCAGTTGATTCTCAACCTCGCGTATCGCCTCCGCCACCATCCGGGCTTTCTTATGCACCGAACGCGGCGTCCAATCCGAACGGCGCAGTTCGTCCAACATGGCCCCGCGAATCCGGATACCGGCATAGGTATCGAAACTGGCACCCTGCCCAGCATCATAATGTTTCAGCGCTTCCAGCAAGCCCAGCATGCCGGATTGAATCAAATCATCGAGCTGCACCGTATCGGGCAGTCGTCCCATTAAGTGGTAGGCAATGCGTTTTACCAGCGGCGCATGCTGAATGACTAAGGCATCAACATTTCCAGCCTGCACAGCAGCATACATTGCCGCTCCACTCATGCAACATCCTCTTTCGCGCTGTACTGAATCATCCGTTCGACAAAAAACTCCAGGTAGCCGCCCGCTTTGGGCTTGATCGGCCAGCTGTCGATTTTTCGCGCCAAATTCTTAATCGCCAGCGCCGCCTTACTTTGCGGGAATGCTTCCACCACTGGCGTTTGTTTTTGCACGGATTTTTTCAAATATTCGTCCTGCGGCACCGCGCCGACAAACTGCAAGGCCACATCCAAATAACGGTCGGTTACCTTACTCAGCTTATTGAACAAGGCCTGTCCATGCTCAGCCGACTGCACCATATTCGTAATGATATGAAAGCTATTCAACCCGTAATCTCTATTCAACAGCTTGATATACGCATAAGCATCAGCCAACGAGGTGGGTTCGTCGCAAACCACCACGATTATTTCTTGGCAAGCCCGGGCAAAATTCACCACGCTTGCCGAAATACCGGCAGCGGTATCGACGATCAACACATCCAACTCTCGGTCGATTTCGCTAAAAGCCCTTATCACGCCGGCTTGCTCGATACTCGACAAATCGGACATCCGCTGAATACCCGACGACGCCGGAATGATTTTCAGCCCCGAAGGTCCGGTCATCATGATTTCCTTCAAGCTTTTTTCGCCGCTCAATACATGCGACAAATTGAATTCGGGAAACATGCCCAGCAAAATATCGACATTAGCCAAGCCCATATCGGCATCGAGTATCGCCACCCGCCTACCCATTTTAGACAGCGCCACGCCGATATTGACGGAAAGATTGGTTTTGCCAACCCCGCCCTTGCCACTTGTTACCGCGATTACTCGCACCGGTTTCATATGTCTCATTTGTCTAATTCCAGCTGCCTGATCGAATGACTTATGCATGGCTTTCCGCCAGCCAGTCTTCAACATTCACATCGTCGCCATAGCCATGGTCCTGATCGACACTTTCCATACACTGCCGAATCAAAGCATCGGCATCGGGCAAGTAAATATCTTCCGGAACCTGCTGACCGTCAGTGATAAATGACAATGGCATACGCCGCTCGATAATCGCCGACAACGCGGTACCTTTGCTAACTGCCTCATCAAACTTGGTTAGTATAGTCGCTTGTGGTTCGAGTATTCGGAACGCATCCATAATTTCCAGCATTGCTTTGTATTGCGTGGTGGCGGACATCACCAGATAAGAGCGTATAGGCAAATCGCCGTGTTGCAAGGTTTTCAGCTGCTCGGCCAAACGCATATCGCGCTGACTCATGCCGGCGGTGTCGATCAAAATCAGGCGTTTATCGGAAAAACTATTGATATGCCTGCGCAATTCTTCCGCATCACCCGCTACTCTGACCGGCACATCCAAAATTCTGCCGTACGTATTGATTTGCTCGTGCGCGCCTATCCGATAATTATCGGTGGTAATCAGCGCGATCTGCCTGGAACCGTGTTTTAAAATAAATTGCGCAGCCAATTTAGCGACTGTCGTGGTTTTACCGACCCCGGTAGAGCCAACCAACGCGGCGATACCGCCTTGATCCAACAGGTTGTCGTCGGCTATCGGCACCAGTCTGGCCAACATTTCCTGGGCTTTGCCAATGGCCAAATCGAATTGCTTGTGGCTACCCAACCGGTTGGCTATCTTGCCTGCCAAGTTTTTCGAGAAGCCACACTCCAACATCCGGTCGCGCAAATCATCGTGTAAAGGTAGCCCGTGTTGCGGCATTTGCATGACGATATTCGACAGTTTGCTGTCCAACATCGTCCGCAGTTCTTTCATTTCCGCACGCATTTCGTCGATAAATTTATCGCCGTTGTGCGCTTGCACCGGCCGTGGCTCGGTCAACGGTTTGATTTTGGGATCGGCACTTGCCCAGGCTGGTTTTTCAATTTTTTCAACTTGGCGAACTTTTTCGGCGATTTTCTGTGCGTTGTTATGCCCAACCTGGAGTTTTTCGGCATAACCGACGTATTGATCCAGGTTGCGACGGATCGGATTTTCCGGAATGCTGCCTTCCGCGCCGCGTTTTCTGGCGCTGCTTAAAACATGCAGCGATTTCTTTTCGGCTTCGAGATCGGGCAAATCGACTTTTTTAACTTCATTGGGCGGCGATTTTTCGTCTTCGCGTTGCTTGAGATTTTTATGAATGACCTGTTCGTCAAAGTCGCGGGCCGCCACGATTTCCACGCCGCCATCCACCGAACGGTTGGACATAATCACTGCATCGGCGCCCAATTCTTCTTTGACCATGCGCATGGCCTGCCGTATGTCTGCTGCAAAAAAGCGTTTAATTTTCATCGCGCAACCTCTGTTTTATTGTCCCCGCTGTCCCACTGTGGAAACCACCCTGATCTGCCGATCTTGCGGGATTTCATTATAGGCCAGCACATGTAAGCCGGATATCGAATGACGAACGAAGCGAGCCAACCAAGGACGAATATAAGAAGACACCAACAACACTGCGGTTTGTCCTTCCATTTCCATCCTTTGCGCACTTTCCTCCAGGGATTTGTGCATCTGCTCGGCTAGACCCGGTTCTAAACCCGCACCACCTTCGCCCGCCGTCTGCAATGACCTATGCAATATCTGTTCCAATCCAGGATCGAGGGTAATAACCGGAATCTCTGTCTGTACACCATTGATTTCATGGACAATTGAGCGCCCCAAGGCCGCCCGCACCGCTGAGGTCAAGATGTCCGGATCTTGACTCTTCACCCCGTACTCCGCCAAAGTTTCGGCGATGGTTCGTAAATCGCGAATGGAAACCCGCTCTTGCAGCAGATTTTGCAGAACCTTGACCAAAATACCCAAGGGCAAGGTTTTCGGCACCAGATCCTCGACCAGCTTCGGCGCCACTTTGGACAAGTTATCCAGTAACTGCTGCGCCTCCTCGTAACCGAACAATTCATGCGCATTGCTTTGCAGAATATGACTGAGATGCGTGGCCACCACGGTGCTGGGATCGACGACCGTGTAACCCAGAGTTTGCGCTTGGTCTTTTTGATTGGCGTCGATCCAGATCGCATCCAAACCAAACGCCGGATCCTTACAAGGCGCGCCTTGCAAAGTACCGAACACCCGGCCGGGATTAATCGCCATTTCTTTCTCGGGCATGATATTGGCTTCGCCGACGCTCACGCCCATCAAGGAAATCCGGTATTCGGTAGGCGACAAATCCAGGTTGTCCCGAATATGCACCGACGGAATTAGAAAACCCAGCTCTTGCGACAATTTCTTGCGCACACCCTTGATACGCATCATCAATTGCCCGCCCTGATTTCTATCCACCAGCGGAATCAAGCGATACCCCACTTCCAGACCAATCGCATCGACCGGCATCACATCGTCCCAGCCCAATTCCTTGATCTCGGTTTTGGCTAGTTGCTGCGGGGAAACGATGCGCTCCATTTCCAGGGCTTTTTCTTCCTCCAACTTGCGGCGTCTGTCGATCAAATAGGCGCCACCGACCAATGTCAGCGCTAACAGGATAAACACCAGATTCGGCATGCCGGGAATGATACCCAGGATACCCATCACCGCCGCCGTCACCAACAAAGTACGCGGATCTTCGAACAGCTGTGAACTTAACTGTTTACCAATATCCTGCTTGCTGCCGCGAACCCGCGTCACCACCATCGCCGCGGCCACCGACAACAATAGCGACGGAATCTGCGCCACCAAACCGTCACCGATGGTCAGCAACACATAAATATTGGCGGCGTCGGCAAAGCTCATGCCGTGTTGGCCCACGCCTATCGCCAAGCCGCCTATCATGTTCACGAACAAAATGATAATGCCGGCTACCGCGTCGCCACGCACGAATTTACTGGCACCATCCATGGAACCGTAAAAATCGGCTTCGGCGGCCACTTCTTCGCGGCGGGCACGCGCTTCATCCTGGTTGATCAAGCCGGAATTCAAATCGGCGTCGATAGCCATTTGCTTACCCGGCATCGCATCCAAGGTAAAACGGGCGCTCACTTCCGCGACTCGTCCGGCGCCTTTGGTGACCACCATAAAATTGATGACCACCAAAATCGCAAACACCACGATACCGACCGCGAAATTGCCGCCGATGACGAACGAACCGAAGGCTTCAATGACTTTGCCGGCGGCATCTCCGCCCTCATGGCCGCGAATCAACACCACCCGGGTGGAAGCCACGTTCAGGGATAGCCGCAACAAGGTTGCGACCAGAATGACGGTAGGAAATGAGGCAAACTCCAGCGGCTTGAGGGTGTAAATCACCACCAACAAGATGATCAGCGAAAACGCGATATTGAAGGTAAAAAACAGATCCAGCACAAACGGCGGCAGCGGCAAAATCAACAACGCCAGCAACATCACGATCAATAGTGGCGCGCCCAAGCCCAAGCCGGTCAGCGCCTTAAGTGAGTTGAGTATTTTCGTAAAATCCATAATTCAGCTCGATACCGGGCTATTGCTTAAAGTCGTCGGGTACTTGCACATCGGTAGGCGGAACCGGTTTGTTCCAGCCGTGTTGCGTCGAAGCCCGTAATTGAAAAACATAGGCCAATACTTGAGCGACGGCTAAGAATAAGCCGCGCGGTATTTCCTGATTCAGGTCGGTGGAGTAATACAAAGCCCTGGCCAACGAAGGCGCTGCCACCAAGGGTACTTGCGAGGCCATTGCCAGCTGACGAATCTGCGCGGCAACTAAATCCGTCCCCTTGGCAACCAGCAAAGGTGCGCCATTGCCGTTTTGATCGTATTTTAAGGCTACCGCGAAATGGGTAGGATTGGTGACGATGACGTCGGCACTAGGCACCGCATCCATCATCCGCCGCTGCGCGGCCTCCATCTGCATGCGGCGGATTTTGCCTTTAACTTCCGGATTACCCTCTTGATCCTTAGCCTCGTCCCGAACTTCCTGCTTGGTCATTTTCAGTTGGCGCTGGTGATTCCATAACTGATAGGGGGCATCCAGCATTACCAACAATAAAAAGGTAGCACTCAAAATCACTAAACAAAAGGAAATAATATCGCCGACATGATGGATGGCTTGATCGAGCGGCAAGCGGCTCAAGCCCATGAAATCGTCGAAGTACAGTTTGAATAAATTCCAGGAGACAATCGCAACCAGTATGGTTTTGATGATGGCCTTGACCAATTCGACCAAGCCTTGAATCCCGATGATTTTTTTTATCCCAGTCAGCGGATTAAGCTTGGAAAACTTCATTTCGAAGGCTTCGCTGGTAAAGTTCCAACCACCCAACATCATCGCCGCCGCCAAATCGGCAACCACCAATACCACCAAAAACGGCAGGATTACCCACAAACCTTCGGCAAACGCTGCCTTCAGATAAATCAGCGGAGTCGCCGGATCGAACACAGCCTCCCGCGACAACTGCAAGGGATGCTTCATCATCTCCAGCATACTGCGCCACATGCCTTGCCCGAAATAGAAAAACAGCGCCGAACTGGTAATCAACGTTACAAAAGTGTTGAGTTCCTTGGAACGGGGAATCTGGCCTTTTTTACGCGACTCGCTGAGTCGCTTGCCGGTGGGGTCTTCGGTTTTATCTTGACCGGAATCTTCCGCCATTTATTGCAACCTCAATAATGCATGGACCAGCGCGAAGCCGTTGTGCAGCATATCGCTAAAACCTTCCAGCATGGTCGGCAGGCCAATCCAGATTAAGCCCATACCCAGCATGATGGTGATAGGGAAGCCGACGCCGAATATCTGTAGCTGCGGCGCGGCTTTTGACGCCACACCGAAGCTGATGTTGACGAATAACAAGGTCGCCATCACCGGCATAGCCAGTAGCAGACCATCAGCAAATATCAGACTGCTCCAACTGATTACTCGCCACACATCGCTCTTATCCATACCCATACTGCCGACCGGTAATGTATGGAAGCTTTGCGCCAACATCTCGATCAGCAATAAATGGCCATCCACCGCTAAAAACAACAAGCTGCCGCTAATCACAAATAGTTGGGCGATCACCGGCACCTGCACCCCAGTTGCCGGATCGACCATGGATGCAAAGCCCAAACCCATGCTGTAAGCGATAGTCTGTCCGGCAAACAACATGATGGAAAACACCATTTGCAGGATGAAGCCTGTGGTCAGCCCCAAGGCGACTTGCTGTACCGCCACCATAAACCCTTGGTAGCTAAATATTTCAATATCCGGCATCGCCGGCAAAGTTGGCATAATGACCCAGGTAATCAATAGGCTGGCGATTAATCTTACTTTGGCCGGCACCGCTTTAACGCTAAAAACCGGCACGGTGATGAACATGGAACTGATGCGAAAGAATGGCCAGACAAACGAAGCAAGATACCGCAGTAGCTCGTCTTCGCCGAAGTTCATCCTATTAGCGTAGGAATATCGCGCATCAAATCTTGGAAATAATCGATGAGCATTTGTAACATGCCGGGACCGGCTATCATCAACACGGCGATAATAGTCGCCAGCTTGGGGATAAAGGTCAGAGTCTGTTCTTGAATCGAAGTCGCCGCCTGGAACATGGACACCAGCAAACCAACAACCAAGGAGGCAATCAGGATAGGACCCATTAATTTCAAGGAAATCAATACGGTGTCCTGGGCTATTGCCGAGATGGTTTCCGGTGTCATCATCGGCTTGGCCTATACGTAAAAGCTGGCTGCCAGCATTTCCATCACCATGGTCCAACCGTCCGCCAGCACAAACAACATAATCTTGAACGGCAACGACACGATCATCGGTGACAGCATCATCATACCCATAGACATCAATACACTGGCTACCACTAGATCGATGACCAGGAACGGCAGAAAAATTAGAAAGCCTATCTGAAACGCGGTTTTCAATTCGCTAGTCACATAAGCCGGCACCAACAAGGAAAACGGCACATCTTCCGGTTTGTCAATTTGTTCACGTCCGGAGATACGCACAAAGGTATCCAGATCCGCCTCGCGGGTTTGCTTGAGCATGAACTGTTTAAACGGCTCGGAGGCATTTTGTAAGGCAGTCACAGCGTCAATTTTTTCTTCCATATACGGCTGCACAGCGGTTTCATTAACCTTTTCCAACACCGGCATCATAATGAAGATAGTGAGAAACAGAGATAACCCCAGCAACACTTGATTGCTTGGCGCTTGCGCGGCACCTATGGCTTGGCGAAGCAAACCCAATACAATCATGATCCGGGTGAAAGACGTCATCGATAACAACAATGCCGGCAATAAGGTCAGCATAGTCATCAACGCTAAAATCTGGATGGTAACCGTATAGGTTTCGCCGCCTTTGGGGTTGCTAGTCACCGTAATAGCATCTATGCCTACTGCGGCGTAAACAGCTTCCGGCAAAAACAGTAAGCCTATTATCAGGCAGGAAAAAATCAACTTAATCATGGTGCTTACCTTGCATGACCTGCAGCAATTTCTTGGCAAATAAGCTGGCTTCCTGCCCGTCTGCGCTATTCATAAACAAGCGCTGGTCGCCTTCAAGCTCAAGCAGTTTATCGATACGCCCGCCACTAACGCCTAACAGTAGCTGTTTTTCACCGACTTTAACCAACACCAATTTTTCACGCATACCCAATGACAATCCGGCCAGCACTGCCAACTGACTTTTACCGACAAAAGCCAAACTGCCGCTTTTACGTAATAGCCACACCGACAGAAAAAATAGCGCCAACACCAATAGCAACGCCAACAGCCATTGTGCGACATCCCCGGAAGTCACTACTTTCGCGGTCTGCCTGGGCAACGTAGCCGCTTCGTCAGCCCATGCAACAGGTGCAATCAATACCGAAATAATTTGGGTAGCCAGGCGAGATACAGACATCAGCCGAGCTTTCTGACTCGTTCCGACGGACTGATAATGTCGGTCAGCCGAATACCAAACTTGTCGTTAACCACCACAACTTCGCCGTGAGCAACTAAAGTACCATTCACCAATACATCCATCGGTTCGCCGGCAAAACGATCCAGCTCTACAACCGAGCCCTGGTTTAGCTGCAATAAATTGCGGATATTAATTTTGGTTCGACCGATCTCCAGCGACACGGTCACCGGCACATCGAGAATGACGTCCAGCTTGACTTCATCGCTGCTGGGACCGTTATTTCTGGATTTTTGCTCGCTAAACTCGGGAAACTCCGCTGCGGCAAAACCTTGCTGAGAGCTCTTTGCGGCGTTTGCTTGTTCCTTCAGTGCATCGCCCCAATCAGCTTCAGCATCAGCTTGCTCGTTCATCGCTGCGGCCCAGTCGTCACCGATTTCGTCGTTTTCACTCATGCTTATCCTTCCCTGCTGTCAAATATTATCCAGCGTCATTTTTTCTGTAATTTCGATGGCGTAGTTACCATCGGAAAGCCCTAATTTGCCCCGAAAAACCGGCACATCCTCAACTTCGAGTAATACGGTTTCCGGCATTTCTATAGGAATCACATCGCCTTTTTTAAGCTCAATCACTTCGCTGATAGACATTTCTTTTTCTATCAGTTTACTGTTGACGACCACTTCGCTACGCATAATTTCAACTCTTAGCGAATCTTGCCAACGCCCATCCACCTCACCTCGGTCGCTGGTTACCGCATCCAGCAATTCTCTGATAGGCTCAATCATGGAGTAAGGCATTGCAATATTGATATCGCCGCCGCCGCCCTCCAACTCCACATGGATAGTGGAAATCACCACGATTTCCGAAGGGCTGACAATGTTGGCGAATTGCGGGTTGACTTCTGAATTGATGTATTCAAAGTCAATATCCATCACGGGTTTCCAGGCTTCGGCTAAATCCTTGAAAATCATGTCGATGATCAGCCGAATAATGCGCATTTCGGTCGGCGTGAACTCCCTGCCTTCGACCTTGTTATAAAACTGGCCGCCACCGCCGAAAAAGTTATCGACAGCGGTAAACACCAATCGCGGCTCCATCACGATCAATGCCCGCCCGCGTAAAGGTGACATCCGAATCACATTCAAATTAGTCGGTACGAATAAGCCCTGAATGAATTCGGAAAACTTCTGTACTTGAATCCCGGATACGGAGATTTCCGCGGCACGCCGCAAAAAGTTAAATAAAGCTATCCGAAAATGGCGAGCGAAGCGCTCGTTGACCATTTCCAAGGTGGGCATCCGCCCCCGAACAATCCGTTCCTGACTGTTAAAATCATAGACTCTCGCTGTGCCTCGACTGTAGTCTTCATCAGCCCCTGTATCGACGTCGCCATCGTCCACGCCATGCAGTAGCGCATCGATTTCGTCTTGTGATAATAGATCGG
This sequence comes from Methylomonas sp. Kb3, assembly GCF_002834115.1. NCBI lineage: Bacteria > Pseudomonadati > Pseudomonadota > Gammaproteobacteria > Methylococcales > Methylococcaceae > Methylomonas > Methylomonas sp. Kb3. Next base: position 55,175 of record NZ_PIZT01000024.1, read on the forward strand.
CGGTTGACATTTATTGCATTACAAATTCAGTGAAGTACACATCTTTAACGGTGTTTTTACCGGCCATTTTTTCCAAAACTTTACCAATTTCGGCTTGCATCATGGTTTTTAACTCTTGTTTTCCTTCCAAGGTTTTCGCCTTTTCCGCACCCACCGCACTGATGGCCATCAACAAATTGTTGCGTATCATCGGCTCATGTTTTTTCATTGCATCCTTACTCGCCTCACCTTTCATCAGTATTGTCAGGGATATTCTGATCACTTTTGCGCCGGAGCTGGCGGGGAAATTAACCAATAAGGGGCTTGGTAAATCATAATAAACATCAGGCTCAGCGACTTTTTCGTGGCCGGCCTCTTCTTCATGCGCGGCTTCATCCTTGTGCTCCGCCTTGTCATGCTTGGCATCGCCTTCTTCCTTATGCTCGGCGTCGGCCGGCTTATTCAGAAAGAAGTAAGCCCCGCCTCCCGCGCCAGCCAAAACCAAGACAACCGCGACGATTATTATGATTATTTTCTTGGAAGACTTCTTACCTTCTTCTTTCCCATGGGCTTCTGCCATTTTCCACCTTTTAAATTTTTACAGCACAATACGCGCCAAAATATTCAAGCTCAATCAGACCACTGTACGAAAATCAGCTGGATTTGATCATACAAGAAAAAACATCGTTTTAGAATAATAGTATAGCCGTCACTGGAAAGCAGTTAGGCAAAAAGCGGAGCTCAGGTATGCGAAAAATACCTGGAGGAATTGTAGCTGTTAAGTCAAATTTTTGACTCAGCTTGTGGATGTTTTGCAGAAAGAACTGCAAAGACCTCACGGCCTTTGCAGCTTTATCAAGATATTACAGCGAATTAACTGCGTTTAATTCTTGGAAGGCTTGCTCTAAACGAGTCACCATGCCAACTTGGCCGGCACGTTGCCAAACACGTGGGTCATAGTATTTTTTGTTCGGTTTATCGGCACCTTCCGGGTTACCGATTTGACTTTGCAAATAGCCTTCGTTCTTTTTGTAAAACTCCATCACACCGGCCCAGCTAGCCCATTGGGTATCGGTATCGATGTTCATTTTAACGACGCCGTAGCTGATGGATTCTTTAATTTCTTCAGGAGAAGAACCTGAACCGCCATGGAATACGAAGTTCAAACTGTTATGCGGCAGACCGAATTTCTCTGAAACATACTTTTGTGAGTTGTCCAAAATTTTCGGCGTCAATTTGACGTTGCCTGGAGAGTAAACACCATGCACGTTACCGAATGACGCGGCAATTGTGAAACGATGGCTGATTTTGCTCAGGTGCTCGTAAGCGTAAGCAACATCTTCCGGCTGGGTATACAAAGCAGAATGATCCATGCCGCTGTTGTCGACGCCGTCTTCCTCGCCACCGGTACAACCCAGTTCGATTTCCAGAGTCATACCCATTTTGGACATGCGCTCCAGATACTTACCGCAGATTTCAATGTTTTCTTGCAAGCTTTCTTCGGAAAGATCCAGCATGTGCGAGCTGAACAAAGGCTTGCCGGTTGCAGCGAAGAATTTTTCACCTTCATCCAGCATGCCGTCTACCCATGGCAGCAATTTTTTTGCCGCGTGATCTGTATGCAAAATAACAGGTACGCCATACAGTTCCGCCATGCGGTGAACATGGTGAGCACCGGAAATGGCGCCAACGATAGAGCAACCTTGGCCTTCCAGTTTCAGACCTTTACCAGCAACGAATGCGGCACCGCCATTAGAAAATTGAATGACGACAGGTGACTTGGCTTTTGCTGCCGCTTCCAATACCGAGTTAATGGTATCGGTGCTGATGACGTTTACAGCCGGCAACGCAAAATTATTTTCTTTGCAGATAGCAAAGATTTTTTGTACATCTTCACCGGTGACAACACCCGGCTTAACAACATCAAATATTTTTTGTGGCATAAATTTTATCCTGTTAATAACAAATCAAGGCCGCGTACTCGATTCGGCGGCCTTGCAAATCTTAAACAACCGAGCGCCTGCACTCGGCGGCTAGACCAAGATTAGGCTTCCAAGGCAGCCAAACGGTCCGACAACAATTTTTCCAGTGCTTCCAGCGCTTTGGCGAAACCATCGATACCTTCGGCCAATTTTTCTTTAGCCATCCGGTTTTCTTCATGCATGCGGTCAAAAGTGGCTTTATCGACTGAAATTTTTTCGATTGAAGCTGTTGCTGCTTTGGCAGGATCCAGTTTGCGCGGCAAGTCACCTTCAACGGATTGCAACTCTGCCAATAAAGACGGCGCGATGGTCAACAAATCGCAGCCCGCCAATTCGGTGATCTCGCCGATGTTACGGAAGCTGGCGCCCATGACTTCGGTTTTGTAGCCGAATTTTTTGTAGTAGTTATAGACTTCGGTCACTGACAATACACCTGGATCTTCAGCAGGCGCATAAGAATCACGGCCGGTGTCTTTTTTATACCAGTCTAAGATACGGCCAACGAATGGTGAAATCAGTGTTATGCCGTTTTCCGCACAAGCAATCGCTTGGTGTAAACCGAACAACAATGTCAGGTTGGTGTGAATACCTTCTTTTTCCAATACGGCGGCAGCTTGAATGCCTTCCCAGGTAGCAGCGATTTTAATTAAAACGCGCTCTTTTGAAATGCCTGCAGCTTCGTATTGAGCGATCAAGTCGCGACCTTTAGCGATGGTGGCTTCGGTATCGTAAGACAAGCGCGCATCGACTTCAGTCGATACACGACCTTCAACGATTTCCAGAATTTTCAAGCCAAAAGACACGGCCAAACGATCAAATGCCAGGGTCACAACTTCTGCAGCCGAAGCAGCGGCACCCAATGTTGCTCTTGCACCTTTCAAAGTATCGTCAACAATTCCTTGATATTGCGGCATTTGTGCAGCAGCGGTGATCAAAGAAGGATTGGTGGTTGCATCGCGCGGTTTGAAAGTTTCGATCGCTTGAATATCACCGGTATCGGCGACAACCACAGTTATTTCACGGAGTTGTTCGAGTAAATTTTTTGCCATAGGATTATCCTCAGATGTGTTGTTAATTTTTCCCCCTCGTTTGAACCGAGCTTTACAAGCAAAAGATGTTCAGCAATTCTTGCAGGAGATTGATTGCAAAAGAGTCCCTGGTGATGAAACTCTATTTTTAGCTATATTGATAAGACTGAATCGCCACTTGGCATATATTCAAAGCCGGAACACACGCTTTAAAACATACGAAGTGGCGATCATTTAAATCTACCGGTTCAGAGTTAACGCTTAACCCTTAAGTTCCAGCAACCGCATCAGGAATCAGATGCTATTAAGCTTTATCACGTAAATACTTTTCCACGCCAGTCGCTTTCGCAGCGGCAGCTTCCCGATCTCTTACGATTTGCTTTGCCATGTATTTGGCAACACCGGTAGCAGGATTGGAATCTTGTTTTTCCAAGTATTTGGCAACGCCGGTTTTATTCGCACCCATTTTTTCCAGATACTTTTCAACGCCGGTTGCGCCAGATGAAACTTGGTAATCATCAGCTGAAGAACCTTTGGCACTTTTAGGCGATTTTTTGTTGTAGATAAAAAATCCGGCTACAGCCAACAAAATTAAACCAATGTAGGAAAAATCAGAGGACGCAGCCTTTTCTGTTTGTATCACATCTACCGCTGCTTCCGCAGAAGTTGTGGAGGCAGCAGATGACGAACTTGACGATTTGGCCGCACTTGGTGCTGCAGAGCTGTGCTTGTAGTCAGCATCGCTATATAACACTTTAGGTTGAAAATTCGTCGCTGGGAAAGCTGGATCCGCTTCAACTTCTTTTACAGCTGGTTTCGCTGCAGGTGCTGTGGCAGCCGCAGGGGCAGCTTTGCTGTCGTTATATTCAGGATTGGTATAGAGTACCTTTGGCTGATAATCAGCCGCCGGATAATCCGATCCCGCCATAGCTAAGGAACTGGTCAGCATTAGAGCTGCCATCACGCCTTTCGTTAATTCATTTCTTTTCACGTCTATCACCTATGCTGTTAGAAACGTGAGGCTTCGATCATTTAATCCAAACCTCACCTAAGTTTACAAAATTAAAGAACGGCTTCCACATTAGCGACGACATTGTCCACGGTAAAGCCGAACTCTTTGAAGAGCTGACCTGCCGGGGCCGATTCGCCGAAACGGTCCAATCCTACGACTCTACCCGCGCTGCCGGCGTATTTCCACCAGCCGTCGGTTACTCCCGCTTCTACTACCACGCGCTGGGTCACGCTTGGCGGCAATACGCTGTCTTTGTAAGCTTGATCTTGCGCTTCGAAGACGTTGGTAGACGGTAGTGACACCACGCGGATTTTTTTGCCTTTCGCGCTCAATGCGTCAGCGGCTTTCAACGCCAATTCCACTTCGGATCCGGTGGCGATGATGATGGCTTCCGGCGCGCCGTCGCTGTCTTTCAGGATGTAGCCCCCTTTGCTGATCGCGTCAATTTGTGCGGCGGTGCGAGGCACGTGCGGCAGGTTTTGACGAGAGAAGATCAGGGTGCTCGGTCCATCTTGACGTTCGATAGCGGCTTTCCAGCAAACGGCCGACTCGACGGCGTCGCAAGGACGCCAGACGTGCATGTTGGGAATCATGCGCAGGGTGGCGGTTTGTTCGACCGGTTGGTGGGTCGGGCCGTCTTCGCCCAGACCGATGGAGTCGTGGGTGTAAACGAAGATGGTCGGGATTTTCATCAACGCGGCCATGCGCAGGGCGTTACGGGCGTATTCCGAGAACATCAGGAAGGTGGCGCCGTAGGGTTTGAAGCCGCCGTGCAGGGTGATGCCGTTCATGATGGCGGACATACCGAATTCACGCACACCGTAGTAGGCGTAGTTGCCGTCGAAGCCCGGTTGGTTGACGTCTTTGCAGCCGGACCACAGGGTCAGGTTGGAGCCCGCCAAGTCGGCAGAGCCGCCCAGCAGTTCGGGCAACAAGGGGCCAAAGCCGTTCAAGGTGTTTTGTGAGGCTTTGCGGCTGGCGATGGTTTCGCCTTTGGCATCCACCGCAGCGATAAACGCTTTGGATTTTTCAGCCCAATCGGCAGGCAGTTGGTTTTTGATCACGCGACGTTCAAATTCGGCCGCGAGTTCAGGATGTGCGGCTTTGTAAGCGGCAAATTTGGCGTTCCAGGCGCTTTCCAGCGTGGCGCCTTTGGCGTTGGCATCCCAACCGGCTTTGATGTCAGCAGGAATGTCGAACGGCGCATGCGGCCAACCCAGGTTTTCACGGGTCAAGGCAATTTCAGCTTCACCTAAGGCTGCACCATGGCATTCTTCTTTGCCTTGTTTGTTCGGCGAACCGAAGCCGATGGTGGTTTGGCAGCAGATGATAGAAGGCTTGTCGGTGACTTTTTTGGCTTCTTCAATCGCGGCTTTGACGGCGTCGGGGTTGTGGCCGTCGACTTTAGGAATGACATGCCAGCCGTAGGCTTCAAAGCGTTTCGGAGTGTCGTCGAGGAACCAGCCGGCAACGTTGCCATGACCACGGACTTCGCCGTCGATGGAGATGTTGTTGTCGTCGTAGAAGGCGATCAGTTTACCCAGTTTCATGGAGCCGGCCAGGGAGCAGGCTTCGTGGGAGATACCTTCCATCAAGCAACCGTCACCCAGGAATACGTAGGTGTGGTGGTCGACGATGTCGTGACCGGGACGGTTGAATTGGCCGGCCAGGGTGCGTTCGGCCAAGGCGAAACCGACGGCATTGGTGATGCCTTGTCCCAAGGGCCCTGTGGTGGTTTCCACACCTTCGGTGTAACCGTATTCAGGGTGTCCTGGGGTTTGCGAGTGCAGTTGGCGGAACTGTTTCAGTTCTTCGATCGGCAGGTTGTAGCCAGCCAAGTGCAGCAAGGAATAAATCAGCATGGAGCCGTGACCGTTGGACAGGATGAAGCGGTCGCGGTTGGGCCAT